>JANQJT010000111.1 GCA_028281485.1 Phycisphaeraceae bacterium | reverse complement strand
ACGATTCCGCCACCAACAGAGCCGGGCTCTGTGAGCCCGGTCCGGCATCTGCGATGCCGGACCCGATTGTCAAAGGAACCAATTGACCGATTGACCTCGCTCACCTCAACAACACCAAAGATAAATACACTTTTCCCTTAAACCGCACCCCCATATCGAGTATAGTTTGCACAGACGAGCCCGCTCGTCCCTCTGCTCTGCCAAAACTTCGGGGGCACCAGAGACAAAAACTGTATGCATCGATTCATCGGCACACGCCGGCGGATGTTGCTGCGCACACCGGGCCCCTTGCGCAGCCCAACCCCTCGGCCACCAACGTTTCAAGTGTCGACTTCAAAACCACAGGGGCCGGGGATCACACCATGTTCCAACGCATCAAACGTCTGAAACCCACATCAAAAGTCGCCCTACTCACACTCCTGCTCTTGGCCATCATCACACCGATCACCTTCGCCGCCATCGGCGATCAATTAAACAAAATCGTCGCAAATACCCAACAACAGAACGACAAACTCGGCCAGGCACTCGCCATCGACGAACGCCATGTCATCGCCGGAACGGTTCAACGTGACAATCCCGGCCCTCTCAGTGACACCGGCGGCGCGATCGTCTTCGACGTCGTCACGGGCAACCAAACCCATGAACTCTATGCCTCCGACGGAGATTCAGACGATTTCTTCGGTTATGCCGTGGACATCCACAAAGACACCGCCATCGTCGGTGCCTTTAAAGATGACGACAATGGCACCGATGCCGGGGCGGCCTACCTGTTCAACATCCAGACAGGCCAGGAAATCAAGCTGCTTGCTCCCGCAACCTACGCGCGCAACTTCGATGGCTTCGGGGTTGCCGTCGCCGTCGAGGGCAACCGCGCAGTAGTCGGCAGCAACACCGCAGAACCCGACCCTACGACGACCGACAGCGGAGCCGCCTACGTTTACGACGCAAACAACGGCAGCTTTTTGTACATTCTCGCACCAAATGACCTGGCGTTCCGAGACCACTTCGGCACATCCGTCGACGTGGACAGCGGACTCATCATCGTCGGCAGTGACGACGCAGACACAGTCTCAGGTGGCACCGACGCCGGCAAGGCCTACATCTTTGACGCAGACCAGGGAGGACTCCTCGCCACGCTGGTTGCCCAGGACGGTGCGCCGAATGATTACTTCGGCACCCACGTCGCGATCTCCGGCAACTACGCTGTCGTGAGCAGTCCGGGCGAGAAGAACGCGAGCGGACAGGCCATTGGCGCCGTATACATCTTCGATGCAAACACGGGAAGCCAACTCCATAAAATCACCAACCCGGAAAGTGAGACCGGAAGCTTCGGCTCTTCCGTCGCCATCAACAACGACATCGTGATAATCGGCGTTTCATCCGACAACGACAACGGAACCGGCTCAGGCTCAGCTTATCTCTACAACGCAAGCACCGGCAGCATGATTACCAAATTGTTAGCCGATGACGGTGATACCGGCGACCAACTCGGCTATGACGTGGCGATCTCGCATTACTACGCCGTCGCAAGCAGCCCCAATGATAGCAGTTCAGACTATGGCGCACTCTACGCCTTCGAAGTCGTCTTCCCCCTCGGTGACTTTGATCTGGACGAAGACGTCGACGCGGACGACATCGACCTGCTATTCCTTGAAGATGGCACTACCTCGCCCCCCACGCCCGACATATACGACCTCGACAGCGATGGTGTGATCGAAACCGAACCCAACAATCCAATCTCCGACATGGACATCCTCATACGCGTCATACTCAACACCGAATACGGCGATCTCAACCTCGACGGCCAGGTCGGCCCCGCAGACCTTGCCACGCTCAAACTCAACTGGCTTCAGACCGGCAAGGGATGGGCAGATGGCGACCTGAACGGTGACGGAACCGTCGGCCCCGCAGACCTGGCACTCCTCAAACTCTACTGGCTCTTCGGCGTCGAATAACCCTCTTACCCAATCCCCAAACACACAAGCCCGCTCCCCCGAGCGGGTTTTTTATCACGTCAATCATGTAAATCCGTTTACCCCGCCACACCTTCCGGGGGCCCCAACACCGGCGCGATGTCGTGCTGGAAGATCTCCCGCAGCAACTCCTCCGTCAAGCCGTCCGGCGAATCGTGATAATGCACACGACGATTCAACACCGCCACCTTCCCACACGTCCCCGCGATCGCTCGCAAGTCATGACTCACCACTACGATCGTCAGCCTCAGCTCCTCGTGCAGCCGCCGAATCAGCTCCGCGAACCTCCGCTGACCCGCCACGTCGATCCCCACCATCGGCTCATCCAACAACAATACCCGCGGCCGACTCGCCAGCGCACGCGCAATCAACACACGCTGCTGCTGGCCTCCCGACAACCCACCGATCGGCCGATCCGCCAAATCCGCCACCCCCAGACTCTCCATCACGTGATCCGCATACTCCCGATCCGCCCCGCGTACGCGACGCATCAAACCCGTCTTCCCCACCACCCCCATCCGCACCACCTGCCGCACGCTCACCGGAAACCGCCGCACAAAACTCGCGCGCTGCGCCACGTACCCCACCACATCACCCCGACGACACACCTCACGCGGCCCCATCCCACCAATCACCACCTCACCGCTATAACCCTCCAGCAAACCCAACACGATCTTTAGCAGCGTCGTCTTCCCCCCACCGTTCGGCCCCACAATCCCCAGGTTACACCCCGTCTCGATGTGCATCGTCACGTCTTCCAACGCCACCACCTCGCCATACCGATACCCCGCCCCGTCCAGGCAGATCACATCGTCCCCGTGATGCTCCCCCAAAGACCCGTGATGACAAACACCCCCCTCATGCCCGCAGACTTCCCCGTGTTGGCCGATCGTCTCACTCATGGACCCGTGATCCCTTTCAGCATCGTCTCCAGATTGTATCGCATCAGGCCCACATACCCCGACCGATCCGCCTCCATCGGATGACCCAGCGGGTCCAGCACCAACACACGCGCCCCCGTCTTCTCCTCCACCATCCGCGCCGCCTCGGGCGAGAACTGCGGCTCGCTGAACACCGCCTTCAACTCATACCGCTCAATCACCCCGATCACCTCCGCGATACGGTCCGGCGTCACGTCCCCCAATCCACCCATCGGCCGAAGCGTCGCCGCCACCTCCACGCCGTACCGCTCCGCCATCCGCCCAAACGCATCATGGAACGTCACCACCTTCGCCCCCGCCAACCCGTCGAACCGCTCCCGGAACTCCCCGTCCAACGCCTCGATCTTCTCACGCAACTCAGCCGCCCGCGCACGCAACGCCTCCGCATCACCCCCACGCTCCTCGATCAGCGCCCCCATCTCCGCCTCCAGGTGCCCGCACACCTCTCCCATCAACACCGGGTCCAGCCAGTAGTGCGGATCGACCCCACCGTGCCCATGCCCATGCCCATGCCCCCCATGCGCATCGGCATCCGTTTCATCATCACATTCCCCCTCCACATGTTTCGACACCCAGAAGATTTCCGCCTCATCGCGACCCGCCGCCCGCGCCGCACTCAGCACCCAATGATCCAACCCACTCCCGTTAGCAACAATCAGGTCCGCCCCGCGCACCGCCGCCATCATCTTCGCCGAATCCGGCGCAAAGTGCGGACTCACACCACCCGGCAGCAGACACGCCACCTCCACCGCGTCACCCCCCATCTCCCGCGCCACGCTCGCCAAAGGCCAGATCGTCGCCACCACCTTCACCTTCCCGCCCCTGGATTCTTCACTGCGATCACCCTTACTTCCGGGGGTTCCGGGGGCCGGGGATTCCGGGGGGTCGCCGCACCCCGCGCACAACATCACACCCACACCCAACGCGCACACCAACAGCTTCATAACGGTTCCCATCACCGCATGATAGCGCGATATCACTTAGATTTCAGCCAACAAGTACAACCCGCCCTCATCCCGCCCCCGCTCCGGCGCAACTCCCTCCTCCCCACAAAAAAACCGCCGGCTCTTCGCCGACGGCTTTCCCATACCAAGTGGAGCGGATGGGGATCGAACCCACAACCTCGTCGATGCGACCGACGCGCTCTCCCAATTGAGCTACCGCCCCGTTGCCGAGTCCCCCATCTTAATCCCACCCTCACACCCCTTCAACTTGCTCCACCACCCCCTCCCACCTCATCCCTTATGGCTATCACCTCACCGCTTCACTAAACTCACCCCATGGCCAAGTCCAACCCCCACGACACCCCCGCCATGCGCCAGTTCCGCGCCTTCAAGGACAAGCACCCCGACTGCATCCTCCTGTTCCGCATGGGCGACTTCTACGAGCTGTTCTACGACGACGCCGTCACCATCTCCAAGGCACTCGGCCTCACCCTCACACAACGCACCGAAGGCATCCCCATGGCCGGCATGCCACACCACCAGCTCGACACATACCTCCGCAGACTCATCGCCGCCGGCTTCCGCGTCGCCGTCGCCGACCAGGTCGAAGACCCCGCCCAAGCCAAGGGCGTCGTCAAACGCGACATCACACGCGTCGTCACACCCGGCACACTCACCGACGACGCGCTCCTCGACGCCGCACGCGAAAACCCCCTCGCCGCCGTCCAGTTTCACGACGACCACCACGCCGCCCTCGCCTACGCCGAGCTCTCCACAGGCTCCTTTCACATCGCAACCCTCACCACACAAAACCTCACCGACGAACTGGCCCGCATCGCACCCTCCGAACTGCTCTACGTCGAGACCGCCGACAACAAACCGCCCGACCGCGTCGCCGCCCTCGCCAAGGCCGCCGACTGCGCCCTCACACCCCGACCCGCATGGCAGTTCCGCCCCGCCGAAGCACACGAAACACTCACCCGCCAGTTCGCCGTCAACACACTCGAAGGCTTCGGCCTATCCAACGACCACCCCACCGTCGGCCCCGCCGGCGCAGTCGTCGCCTACCTCCTCGAAACACAACAAGCCACAGACGGCCGACTCCCACACCTGGGGCCCCCACGCCTCTACCAACAACAAGACCACCTCGTCATCGACGCCACATCCCTCCGCGCACTCGAAGTCGAACAGACCATGCGCACAGGCCAACGCGCCGGCTCACTCCTCGCCACGCTCGACGACTGCAAGACCCCCATGGGAAAACGCCTCCTCCGTCACTGGCTCTGCTTCCCCCTCCGCAACCTCGACGAAATCACACACCGCCAGGACATGGTCGCCGCACTCACAGACGACCCCATCTTCTCTGACGACCTCACCAAGACCCTCGCCGACATCCAGGACATCCAACGCATCTGCGCCCGCATCGCCATCGGCCGCCCCTCACCACGCGACATCGTCGCCGCCGGCGCCTCCATCAACACCATCCAGACCGTCCGCGACCTCCTCCAATCCCGCCCCGCATTCGACCGCGAACTAAAAACCCTCACCGACATCGCAGACCCACTCCACGCCCTCGCACAAACCATCGCCACCGCCTGCGTCGAAGCCCCACCCGCCCACCTCCGCGAGGGCGGCCTCATCGCCGACGGCTACGACAAACAACTCGACGAGTATCGCTCCCTCCAACGCGACGCCAACACCTACCTCGCCGACTACCAGGCTCAGCTCTCCGAATCCACATCCATCCCCAACCTCAAGCTCGGCTACAACAAGGTCTTCGGCTACTACATCGAAGTCTCACACGCCAACACCGCCAAGGTCCCACCCGAGTTCACAAGAAAACAAACCCTCAAAAACGCCGAACGCTACATCACACCCGAACTCAAGGAGTTCGAGAACAAGGTCCTCGGCGCACAATCCAAAGCCATCGCACGCGAACAGGAACTCTTCAACCAGCTCGTCACCCAGGCCGCCGACCAGCTCACCCAACTCCAAACTTACGCACAAACCCTCGCCGCGCTCGACGTCATCGCCTGCTTCGCACGCACCGCCGTCAAACATCGCTACACACGCCCCACGCTCACCGACGCCCCCATCCTCCACATCACCGACGGCAGGCATCCCGTCCTCGACCAGCTCCTCGCCGACCAGTTCGTCCCCAACGACGTTCACCTCACTAACGCCTCTACGAGCCGCGACCGTCAGGGAGCGGTCCCCTCCAACGGTTCGTCCAACCCCGCCTCCCTCGCGCTCATCACCGGACCCAACATGGCCGGCAAGTCCACCTACATCCGGCAAACCGCCCTGCTCACACTCCTCGCACACACCGGCTCGTTCCTCCCCGCCGCCTCGGCCACCGTCGGACTCACCGACCGCATCTTCACACGCATCGGCGCTTCCGACGAACTACACACCGGCCAATCCACCTTCATGGTCGAGATGGTCGAGACCGCCAACATCTGCCACCACGCCACCCCCCACTCCCTGGTCATCCTCGACGAGATCGGACGCGGCACCTCCACCTACGACGGCCTATCCCTCGCATGGGCCATCACCGAACACCTCGCACAAACCAACTGCCGCACACTCTTCGCCACCCACTACCACGAACTCACCGCCCTCGCCGACTCCCACACCAACATCGCCAACCTCAACGTCACCGTCCGCGAGTGGAAAGACACCGTCGTCTTCCTCCACCGCATCACCCCCGGCGGAACCGACCGCTCCTACGGCATACACGTCGCGAAAATCGCCGGCATCCCCGACAACGTCATCAACCGCGCACGCGACCTCATCCACGACTTCGAAGCGCCCCCCGCACCCACCGTCAACGGCGCATTCACCCCGCCCCCCATGCAACCCGACGACGACGCAGACCAGCTCGGCCTGTTCACCGAGTACGTCGAACACCCCGCCATCGCCGAGCTCCGCGACGCCGACCTCGACAACCTCTCCCCCCTCGCCGCCTTCGACCTCCTCCGAAAACTCAAAAACGAACTCGAAGACTAGTCGATCGCCTCACCGCAACTCAACGACGTTGCGAGGCTGTACCGCTCAACCAGCCTTACGATCCGATCCAAACGGGTACCACCGCGGATACACCAGCCTCCGTATGGGACGAGTCTGATCACATCGAATGCGATAACGCTTCCAGAACAACGGATGAATCATAACATCCCCGGCCATCACGCACTCGTACGACGTCGACGAATACAACACGTTCTCATACGAGTCACGCCTGCCCGATGTCGCGCCAAAATTATCTGCCGGCTTCTCGGGGGGTACGACAAGCCCCAGAAATCCAAGCTCGTAAAGGTCGTTTAACACCTCGGTTGAATCGATAATCTTGTCATCACCATAAATGGCACGTAGCCGGTTTATGACAATCCTGTGGCACTCATCAACCGATAAAACATTGTTCTTTTCAGCAAACGACGCCAATAGATCTTCTAAATGCGGAACCCGTATGTGATATTCGTTAATAATAATTTTGATCCAAAACTCACTAGCACAATCCACACCTCTGATCACATCAGACTTTGTCAGATACGGATGCCCCGCCGCGTGCTTCGTAATATGGTAAAAAATATTTAGAACCTCACGTGGATTCATCTGGCTGTGAAACCAGATGTACTCAAAGACATCCATGTCCCGGCCCCAATAGTCAGTGACGCGTATCCGCTCGTGCGGCCAGTCCTTGAAGATGCGACTAAACGCCCGATCCTGGTCCACGGTGGCGACGTTACGCATCTTCACGCCCTCCGCAATCCGCTTGGCGATCAGAAGCTTCAATGTCTCCGGATCCCAAGCCAATACCTCGCGAGATGCGATCTCCTTATCGCTGTGCCGGTAATTGGTCTTGTTATACAGATCCATAGGGACAAATAGGTAAATATGAAAACACGGATAGTCGCGCATCAAACCACACACAGACTTTGTCGCCATGAGAAGCCCACGAAGGAACTCCACGGTCAGGTCATACCCGCACTCCTCAACAAGAGGATCAATCTCATCAACCACAACAACGGCACGACCATAATTCGTGGCCTCAAAATGCTCAATAACGCGCTTCATAGAGGCCTCCGCCTCTTCGAACGACTCATCGGTGGGAAAGCCCGATACGGCTTCGGTGTGGTGATGCGTCTGAAGGTACTCGTCAACCAGATCGCTGGCATAGCCCGCCGCGTAACGCAACGGAAATCTCTTCTTGCCCGTAAGCCCGAGTTGCTCCAGATAATCACGAATCACATAAAAATCAGCACTCTGCTCGACTTCGCCCCTCGTCACAACCCGGCGAATGGCCAACATGAGACGCACACAGATCGTCCATCGCCAGATGTTGCTGATCACATGAACCCGTTCAATATGCATCTTCTCCGCGATTTCACTAACGTGCGTCATAAAGTTCTTCAGCGAAAACTCCTTGGGAGTCAACGTAATCATGTCGGTGATATGACGCATCGTCTGATTCAACTCAACTGTTGAGAGCGCCAAGGCACTCTTCCCCCCGCCCTTACGACTCACAAACAAGCTGTAGTTCTTCTTAAACAACAGACCGTACTGTGGCGTGGCAATGAAGCCTCCCCCCCGATAGAGATATTTCATCTCATCCTGGGCTACCACCGTTTCAAAATCAATTTTTGTATAGTCATTCGCCATACCTCACCTCGCTTTGTACATGCAGCAATAGAGTGACCAGAGATATGAATCTTGAACGCCCTAGATCGGCCATGGCTATGATGTGAACGCCCTAATCATGGCCCCTTTCGACCTGTATTAAAATACTATTCCTCAATTGACATGCTTTCCACAAACACTACTTCTTTTTGCGCGCTCAATGATGAATTAACATTTACACACGCCATACCCGCGAATGAAACCTTGAAGCAGTGCATACACGTTGACACCGCAACTCCCACATCTGGGAGACAATCAATCTTTCTCTGCGATGTATTTTCGAAGACTAACTCCCCCTATCCCCTCTAATCCCACTTCTCATTCCCCCTCTCTGTCTCTGCGCCGCTACGGTTAATCCCGCCCCCCCGATTAACCCGATCTACAATTCCGTATGACCACCTCACCCCAAAAACCAACCGTCCTCATGGCCCGGCCCGACCACTTCGCCGTCCGCTACGTCATCAACCCCTGGATGGCCGGACACATCGGCCGAACCGATTCCCACACCGCCGCCCAGCAGTGGCAGGCCCTCCACGACCACATCGTCTCCCACGCCAACGTCAAACTCATCGACCCACCCGAAAACCTCCCCGACTTCCCCTTCACCGCCAACGCAGGACTCGTCATCGATCACACCGCCGTCCTCGCCAACTTCCGCGTCCCCCAGCGCCAACCCGAAACCCCACACGCCCGCGCCGCCTTCGAATCACTCGACCTCGACGTCATCACCCTCCCCGACCACACGCCCTTCGAAGGCGAAGGCGACGCACTGCTCATGCCCCACACCAACACACTCCTCGCAGGCTACGGCGTACGCTCCTGCCTCGAGTCACACAAACTCCTCGCCGAACACTTCAACCTCGATGTCCTCTCACTCCGCCTCGTCGACGAACGCTTCTACCACCTCGACACCTGCCTCTTCCCCCTACCCGACAACCGCGTCGTCTACTACCCCCCCGCCTTCGGCACACGCTCACTCCGCGCACTCGAAGACCGCATCCCCGCCAAAGACCGCATCACACTCACCTCACACGACGCCATGCGCTTCGCCGCTAACGCCGTCCGCGTCAACCACACACTCATCCTCCCCCACGCCTCACCCGACCTCCGCG
>JANQJT010000090.1 GCA_028281485.1 Phycisphaeraceae bacterium | reverse complement strand
ATTGCCCGTACCCGTTCCAGCACTTCGCGCCGGCTGAACGGTTTGGACAGCATCGCCCGGATGTTCGTCCGCGCCAGGTCCGTATCGCTAAGGCTGTAGCCGCGCGCCGTCAGCATCAGCGCGGGCGTCTCAGCGGTCGTTGCGTTCTGCTTCAGCTTCTCGCACAGCTCCATGCCCGACATGAACGGCATCTGGTAGTCCGTGATCACCACATCGGGCTTCTCACGCAGCGCCAGTTCCAGGGCCTCCTCGCCGTCCTGCGCACAAACGACCTCGTAGCCCGCGTTGCGCAGCTTCATGCTCACCACATGAAGGATGTGACTCTCGTCATCAACGACCAGGATCTTGTGTGCTTCGTTCGTCATAACTGCTTTCCATTTCCTGAAGAGTTCCCGGTGCTCTTCGACAGCGGCAGGTAGATCGTGAAGGTGCTGCCCCGTCCGTGTTCGCTGTCGACGCACACGCGGCCGCCGTGCACCGTTTCAAGCACCTGCTTCACCAGGTTCAACCCCAAGCCCGTGCCCTTGGCCATGCTCTTGTGGTCAGACACGCGGTAGAACTTCTCGAACAGGTGCGGGACCGCCTCGGCAGGGATCCCCACGCCCGTATCGCGTACGTGCAGGCGCACCTCGTTGAGGCGCTCGTCGATGTCCATGTCTATGGTGATCCGACCGCGCTCCGGCGTGTACTTGATCGCATTGCCTACGAGATTCACGATTGCCTGATAGATCATGTCGCGATCCGCGTAGACACGGTGGCCATTCTCATTCGTCTTGTCGTTCAATTCGATCTGCTTGGCCCGAGCCTGCGGTCGCATGACCTCGATCACGTCCCGCACCACATCCAACAGCACGATGTGCTCGCGCTGCACCTTCTGAATACCCGATTCGATTCGGCTGATGTTGAGGATGTTGTCGATCAGGCGCGACAGGCGATTCGTCTCGCTCTGGATGATGTTGTAGAACTCGCGGCGGGTCTGCTCGTCGTCGGCCTCGCCGTCGACCAGCATCTCGATGTACGCCTTGATCGAGCTCAGCGGCGTGCGCAGCTCGTGCGAGACCGAAGACACGAACTCGTTCTTCATCTCGCTGATCTCTTTCTCTTTGGTTACGTCGTGCAGGATCGTGACCACGCCGGCCACCTCGTCCTGGCGGTTCGCCACGCAGGACACCGACACGTCGTACACGGTCTTGCGCTCGGAGTGTGCCACCATGTGTTCGAAGTGGACACGGTTGGCCAGGTTCCCGCTCTCGCGCGCGTCGCGAATCAGGTGCACCAGCGCGCGGTCCGCGACCACTTGGTCGACGGGCTGATGACGGGCGCCGGTCAGATCGAAATCGAGCGCGACCGCGGCCGCCTCGTTGGCGATCGCCACCTCGTTAAACGCGTCGGTCACGAGCACCGCGTCGGAGATCGACTGCAGGATCGCCTCGGCGTGCTGACGCTCGGCATCGACCACACGCACCTGGATCTCCAGCTCGCGTCGCTCTGCGTTGAGCCGCGCCACCATCTCGCGAAGCAGATCAAACGTTTCATTGAGATTTTCGTGCGTGTGTTTCAGCCACCCCGCCGGCGTGTAATCATCACGCGACAGGTTCACGCGCCGATTCGCTTCGACATAACGGTTCAGCGCACGCAGCTCGCGTTCGGTCCGCGAGCCGATCATCAGCCACACCGCCCCCGACAGCAACACACCCGTCGACACCGCCAGGCCAAACCCCACCCACGGGTTCGGCAGCGACACGTACCACCATCCCAGCCACGCCCCCAGCGCGACGAGCGACAGCGCGCCCGCGACCAACGCGAACACCGTCAACGAGATAGTCCTGCCGATTCCCAAACTCCACCTGCTCTGTGCGTGAGCCGCGTCTCGACCCACGCCGGGGTACGGATCGCCCTGACGATCCGGTTACTGCCTCTCAATGCCGGCGAGCAATCGCCGGGCACGCTGATCGTTGGGATCGATACGCAGCGCCGCCGCGTAGGCGTCACCCGCGTCACGCAACTGCCCCGCGTCCTCCAGCGTCATCCCCCTGAGGATGTGCGGAAGGGAACTGTCGGGCGACAAGCGGGAGGCACGCTCGAACAAACGGATCGCCTCGGCGGGCTTCGAGTCCTTGCGCATGACCATGCCGGCCAGCAGGTAGCCCTCGAAGCGATCGGGCGCCAGTGATGTGATCTGTCGTGCGCTGGCGCGCAGGCGGACATCGTCACCGACGATCCACGCCGCCTGCCCCAGCTTGACCCAGCTGTCGATATCCTGCGGATTCTCGCGCGTCAGATCGAGGAAGATCAGCCGCGCCTCCTTGGCCTTTCCGGTGGCCTGGTAGCAATCCCCCAGAGCCATGCGGATGTCGCGCCGGTTCTCGTAGCCCGGCGTTTCCTGCAGCTGACGCAGGTGATAGATCGCCTCGCCGTAACGCTTGGCCGAGTACTCCGCCATCGCGAGGTGCTCGAGCACCGTCGGGTCTTCCGGGGCCAGCAGGTGCGCCTCCTGGTACATCTGCTCCGCCCGGTCCAGGTCCTGACGCATCAGGCTGATGCGCGCGATCGACACGCGGATCGCCGCGTTGTGATCGTAGTACGTCAGCTTCGATTGCAGGTGATACAACGCCTCGTCGGCTCGATTGAGCTTGACCAGCATCTCGGACAACGCGATCAGCCCGAACACGTTCTCCGGGTCGTACTTGAACGCCAGCTTGTAGGATTCCAGCGCCTGGTCGTACTGCTGCCAGCGCTGCTGGATCACGCCGAGCTGGTAGTGGGCCTGGGCGTGCTGGGGCTCCAGTTCGATCGCGTGCTTCATGTAGTGATAGCCGCGCTCCAGCTGGCCCTTCTCCACGGCGATGCGACCGGCCAACACGGCGAAGTCCGGGTTGCGAGGATTCGCCCCCATCGCCTCGCCGATAGTCTGCTCGGCCATGTCGAAATCACCGGCCTCGAACTGATTCTCAGCCAGCGAATACGTGATTCCAGCACGCGTCGCCGCCCAGCGATCGAACGCGTCCTTCTTGCTCTGATCATGGGCCTTGGTGTCTGTGCACCCGGCCAGGACCAGCGTTCCGGCTATCGCCGCCATACAAGCCGCGATCTTCAAAGCATTCATCGTGTCACCTCTGCGTCTGCTTCTCGTATCCAGATTGTCCCCAGCCAAGAGCGTGGTTTATTCCACGCTCTCGACCTCTGCCGTGTCGTAACCCTCGATGGACTCGACCACGGCGGTGTCAAGTTCCGTCTGGTAGTAATTGCGGATCGCGTCACGCAGAGCCGCCGGCATGACCGGCTCGTCCTGCGTGCTGCTCAGCTCCTCGAGCACCTCAACGGTCTCGATCTGAGTCTCATCGGTGTCGCCATCTTCAACCGAATCCGTGGGCTCGACCGTCTCTTCGACTTCAACGATCTCCACCGACTCGTCGGCTCCAGTCGTCTCGGTCTGGCCGTCTTCTTCGGACTGCTCAGCAACTTCGGTCGTTTCCTCGGTCACCTCGTCGAGACCCTCTTCGGTCTGCTCGGTAACTTCGGTCGTTTCCTCGGTCGTCTCGTTCAGACCCTCTTCGGCCTGCTCAGCGACTTCGGTCGTTTCCTCGGTCGTCTCGTTCAGACCCTCTTCGGTCTGCTCGGTAACTTCGGTCGTTTCCTCGGTCGTCTCGTTCAGACCCTCTTCGGTCTGCTCGGCAACTTCGGTCGTTTCCTCGGTCGTCTCGTTCAGACCCTCTTCGGCCTGCTCAGCAACTTCGGTCGTTTCCTCGGTCGTCTCGTTCAGACCCTCTTCGGTCTGCTCAGCGACTTCGGTCGTTTCCTCGGTCGTCTCGTTCAGACCTTCTTCGGTCTGCTCGGCAACTTCGGTTTCGGTCTCGGTCATTTCTGTTTCGGTTTCGAACGCGTCGACAATATCGACCGATTCTTCGACTTCAGCGGTCTCGACCGTTTCGTCGGCCTGGTTCGTGCCGTCTTCCAGCGCGTCCTGCTCGACAGCCTCAAGGGCCTCGTCGATCTGCACCGTCGTGGTCTCGGGATCGATGGTCGTCTCGACGACCTCGAACGTGCCTTCGATGGGCTGATCCCAGCTCATCAGCGGCTCGCCATCGGTGATCGGCTGACTGGGACGCGGGTCCGGGTTCATCGGACGGGCGCGGTACTGACGCTCACCGGTCGCGTCTTCGACCATCTGGTCCACGGCCTGGTCCAGCAGGCTGTTGTTGGGCCAATAGCTGCGCTGACCGACCAGCTTCTCCTTGAGGCGGATGGCCTCAATCTGCGTCGGATCGATGCCCAGCGCCATGTCCACTTCCCAAAGCGCCGTCTCGCGGTCGCCCGCTTCGATCGCACGCAACGCGTCACGCAGGTGGCCGGCGGTGAGCTTGGACTTGCTGAACGGCAGCAGGCCCTCACGCGCACCGATGCGCACCATCTCGATGCCGTCCATCGCGCTGTCACCGGACGCGTACAGCGACTGGTCCTTCACGATGTGCGGGGTGATCAGGAAGATCACCTCGGTACGGATCGACTCGTCGTCCTGGCCGCGGAAGGCGTAGCCCGCCAGGGGCAGATCGCCCAGGTAAGGCACCTGGTCGCGACCGATGTTGGTTTCTTCCTTGAACAGACCACCCAGCACGACCGTCTGGCCGTCCTGCACGATGACGTTCGTGGTCAGCTCCTGCGTGATCTCGTCGGGCACGGTCACGGCGGCGGCACCGGTGCTGGTGACGCTGCGGATGTTGGCCGACGAAAGCTGCGGCTTGAGTTCGAGGCGGATGTAGCCGTCGTTGCTCACGAACGGGCGCATCGTCAGCTGCGTACCGGTGTCCAGGAACTCCACGGTCTGTGTCGTCGCGGTGGACGTGGCGGTGGTCGACAGGTAACCGATCTTCTCACCGACCAGCACCTCGGCGCGCTGACGGTTCAGCGCCAGCAGCTTCGGCTTGGCCACGATGGTCGTGTCGGTGACGGTGTCCAGCGCGGTGATGAACGCCGCGACCTTGTTGCTGACGATGCCGACCTGGAAACCGGCCGTCGAGGTGGTGTCCACCTGCGGCACGTTGTTGCCGATGGCCACGCCCTCGTTGATCAGACCGCCCGCGAGGGTACCCACGGGGTTCGTGATGGCGCCCGCCGCGGCGACCGCCTGGTTGGTCAGGATGCTGTAGTCCACACCGAACTCGGTCTGGCTGTTCACGTCGGCCTTGAGGATGACCGCTTCGACCATCACCTGCACGGGACGCACGTCCAGCGCGGCGATGACCTTCTCGATCTCGGCGATGTTCTCGGGGTAGTCACGCACGATCATGGTGTGCGCATTGGCGAAGGTGTCGGCCCCGCCGTCAGACAGCGAGGGCTCGAAGCCCGGCGCGACGTTACCGCTGATGGCGATCGAGCCGGCGCTGGAAAGCAGCGGCGACACGAACGTCGAGGCGTCCGTGGCCGTGATGTAGTTCAGCGTGATGATCTTGTGATCGACGCGGCGTTCTGCCTGCTCGATCTTCTCCAGCTCATCCATCGTGTAGACGTAGATGAAGTTGCCCTTCTCACGGTAGCCGGCGCCGTTCTGCTGCAGAATGGCGTCGAGCGCTTCGTAGAAGGTCACGTCGTACAGGTTAGCCGTGACGCTGCCGTTGACCTGCGGGCTGGGCACGATGTTGCGCTTGCCCTGCACGCTGAGCACCTGCAGCACGTCCGCGAGGTCCGTGTTCTGTACGTTCAGCGAGACGGTGTCGTAGCTCGTCACCGAGACGCCTTCGGACTCGACATCCTCGATCGTTTCCGACTCATCGGTGCCGTCCGAGAAGAACTGCTGGGCAAAACCCGCGGTGTCGAGCACCTCAAAAGTGCCCTCATCCCCGCTTGCCGAGCCGCTATAACCGGCACACACAGCCACAAAAAAAACGCCGGTCAGAATCCAATTGTGTTGGGGCGACATGATCCAACTCCTGTACTTTGTGATCCAGTGAACCTGGGATTGGCTCACATCTCGAGAACGATTGTGATGTCATCCTTGACTAGTGTGACCCTGCGAGACTCAACCTCGCGCAACTCAAATCCCTGGATCGTTTGTCCCTCTTCAAGTAATTCGCCGTTGATCATCGCCCGGTTGCGAGTTCCCAACAGCGTTGTCTGCAACTTCAGGTCGCGGGCGGCGGACAACACTTCCGCCTGCCGGTCCTGGGTCTGTTTCTGCTCATCGGTCGGATCGACCGACGACTTTCCTTCCGATCCATCGGATTCCGATCCCGCGAGCGTGGGGTAATAATTCGGGTTGAACGCGAACAGATCGCGATCGACGCGGCCGAAATCGCGGATCTTCACGACCGGTAACCGTGTGGCAGGCGCCGACGGTCGATCCGGGTTGTCCGGGGTCGTCTGGGCGATCTTGTTATCGGGCTCAGCCACCGCGGTGCGCGGCACGCTCTTGAGCATCAGTCGGCCCCAAAGCAACAGCCCCAGCACCATGAGGACGGCCATCACGGCCAGCTTCTGCTTATCAGCCAGCAGTTGTTTCTTCAGTTCTTGTAGGTTCATGACGAGCCTCCCTCCTCCGGTTGGAAGTAGGCCGTCAGATGGAGTTCCGCTTCGACCATCGCAGGGTCGTCCTTGTCACGTTCGATCTCCAACTGATCGATGTGCAACATCCACGGCATGCGTTCGATTCGATTCACCAGATCGAACACATCCGTGCTGGTACCGGTGCAGGAGATCTCAACGGGCAGAACGACCCAGTCTTCCTCTAACTGGCTCTTGCCGGTGCTCATACCCTGGCCGCTCATCTGGGCCGCCTCGATCTCGAGCGACAGCTCACGGAGCAATTCCGACAGCTGTTCCTGCGTGACGATCTTCTTGTGCCGCGCCGCCATCTGCTGCCGCAGGCGTCCGACCTGGTCAGCCAGCGCCGACAGACCGTCGCTGCGGTTCTGCACGAGCCGTAGGTCGTGTGCCGCCGACGCGATCTCACCCTTTAGCGTCGAGATTCTGCGCTGGGCCGGCCACCACACCACGCCGCCGATCACAATCGCGCAAACGGCAAACAGGATCATCCACTTCAACTGGACCTTATCCATCCGCATCGGCCACCTCCTGGTCGAGTATGCGGTAGTCGCGATCCAGCGGAACCTGCATCGTGATCTCGAACTCACGGATCACCGTCTCGTCGATGGTCCGCTCTTTGGCGTATTGCATCTTCACGTTGCGGAAGAGATTGACGCCAGCCAGTCGACCGACGTAGTTGGCGATCTCCACGTCGTTCGGGGCCGCCCCCACGATCGTGATCTCGATCACCTCGTACTTCTCACTCCGCGTGACGGCGCGACCGGTGCGGCTCTCGCTGGCGGGGACGAGGACCTTCGTCCGCGTGAGCTGTTCGGTCTCGCTTTCGAACTGTTCCAGGAAGATCGAGTCGGGCGTCAGGTGAGCGATCGCACCCGAGACGAGGGTCATCTCGACCGGCCGAGTCAGCCGGTTGTAGATGTCCATCTGCTCGATGATGGCCTGTCGCTCGTTCTGGAGCTCGGTGACCTGCACGACCTTGTGGTTCATCGATCGGATCTGATTCTCGATCGATGGACCACAAGGTCGTGCAGGTCACCGAGCTCCAGAACGAGCGACAGGCCATCATCGAGCAGATGGACATCTACAACCGGCTGACTCGGCCGGTCGGGAT
>JANQJT010000011.1 GCA_028281485.1 Phycisphaeraceae bacterium | reverse complement strand
AAGCACGGGGGGGTGCTGTGTCCGGCGTCTGATGAGCTGCTGGAGATGAGCGGGCAGTGTCTTGAGGCGCTGGTGTCGCGGTATCCGGATGTGGATGGGATCGTGCTCCGGTTGGGGGATAACGATGCGCATCGATTGCCGTATTTGATGGGGAATGATCTGTATGGGCCGCATTGTGGTCGTTGCGGTTCGATGGGTGCGGCGGATCGTCTGGTGAAGTGGATCGAGGCGTTTTATGAGCTGGTGGTGGGGAAGCTGGGACGCCGTTTGATTGTGCGTGCGTGGAACGTTCGGCCGGGCGGTTTGCACGATACGCCTGAGCTGGCGGGGCGGGTGATCGAGCGATTGCCGGTGGATGAGAATCTGATTTTGTCGTTCAAGTTCACGCAGACCGATTTTTGGCGGTATCAGCGTTGGAACGAGAGCAGTTTGCTTTGCGGTGATCGGCCGGTGATGTATGAGCTGCAGTGTCAGCGGGAGTTTGAGGGCAAGGGGGCGTTGCCGAACTGGCAGGCGGGGTTGTGGCGAGACGGGATGGGTGAGATCGAGGGGGCGTTTGGTTTGGCGGAGGCGAGCGATCGGGTAAACATGGTGGGGCTGTGCACGTGGGTAAGGGGTGGCGGCTGGGGCGGGCCTTTTGTGAGTGAAGAGACGTGGATCGATGCGAACGTTTATGCGGCGGCGAAGCTGGGTGCGAACCCGAAGGCGGACCCGTCGGTGCTGGCCAAGCAGTGGATCGAGGAGCGGCTGGACGTGCGGGACGGTGGGGCGCGTAAGGCGCTGATGGGGACGCTGGAGAACTCGGCGACGCATGCGATGGAGCTGTTTTACATCGGGCCTTATGCGCGGTCGTGTACGGATGGGTGGTATCCGTCGGGCTCGTTTGTGCAGGACGATCTGATCGACGCGGAGGCGGCGTGGCGTATCGTGCAGCGTCTGCGTGATGAGCAGTTGGACGAGATGCTGGAAGAGAAGCAGCGGGTGGTGGAGCGGATCGCGGGTGATCGTCGCGCGGTGCAGAGGGCGGCGGGTCGGCTGGTGCATCCGCCGGGCACGGCGCTGGCCGGGGAGATGGAGTACTGCGAGGCGCTGGCGGAGGCGGTGCGTTACCTGTTGACGGCGGCGGTGGCGTACCGACGCAACCAGCGCAAGCGGAGCGACTCGGGGGCCCGGGCGGTGATGGACGCGGTGAACCATTGCCAGAGCTATTGGAATCACCACCAGCGTTACGCGAACTACCGGGGTACGGCGACGGCTTTTCGCTCGGACAACCTCTGGGATTTCACGCAGCAGCTGGTGGATCAACCGGTCGGGTGACACAAAGATGTCACCATTTTATCGACCTGATCGTGTAGAATGTTGTCGATGAGTACCGGCCGAATTCATCGTTTGTTGCAGTTGATCACCGAATTGCAGAGCGGTACGAGCAAGTCGGCTGCGGATTTGGCGGAGCAGCTTGGGGTGTCGCGTCGGACGCTGTTTCGCGACCTTGCGACGCTGAAGGAAGCGGGGGTTCCGTATTATCACGAGTCTGAGAGCGGGTATCGGATCGATCCGAGCTTCTTTTTGCCGCCGGTGAACCTGAAGGTGACGGAGGCGATGGGGCTGATGCTGTTGGGGAAGGCGGCGGCGCCGCACCGGGATCAGCCGTTTTACAGACCGGCGATTGAGGCGATCAACAAGATGGCGTGCCTGCTGCCGGCGGGGTATCGGGACGTGACGATCGACATGCTGGACAACGTGTCGGTGGCGCCGGGTGTGCGGCACGTGGAGGCGGGGGACCAGGGTTTCTTTGCGACGCTGCAGCGTGCGATCGATGAGAAGCTGGTGTGTCGGATGCGGTATCACAGCCTGCACGACCGGGACGACATCGAGGTGATTCTGGAGCCGTACCATCTGCACTTTGCGGTGCGGGCGTGGTACGTGATGGGTAAGTCGGTGGAGCGGGAGGACGTGCGGATTTACAAGCTGTCTCGGATATTGGATTTGGAGCTGACGGGTCGGACTTTTGATGTGAACGGGGGGTTTGATGTGGAGGCGTACCTGGGGAATGCGTGGTCGTTGATTCCGGGTGAGGGGTCGTGGCGCGTGCGGCTGGAGTTTTCGCCGAAGGTGGGTGAGAACGTGAGCGAGGTGTTGTGGCACAAGAGCCAGAAGCACGATCTGCTGGATGACGGTCGGTGCAAGGTGGAGTTTTCGGTGGACGGGTTGGATGAGATCGCGTGGTGGTTGCTTGGGTATGGGGACCAGGTGCGCGTGTTGGAGCCGGTGGAGTTGCGTGAGAAGTTGCGGGATGTGTATCGGCGGGCGCTGGAGCGTATGGAGGGTGGGGACTGATGCGCGCGGTGGTGAGTCGTGTGAGTGTGGCGCGGGTCGTGGTGGACGGTGAGGTGGTCGGGGAGATCGGCGGGGGGCTGTTGGTGTATGTGGGTGTGATGACGGGGGATGGGGAGGCGGAGGCGGTGTGGTTGGCGAACAAGCTGGCGGGGCTGCGTGTGTTTT
>JANQJT010000307.1 GCA_028281485.1 Phycisphaeraceae bacterium | reverse complement strand
GGCCTGAAGGACACGGGGCTGAGCGAGGCGATCATCAAGGCGGTGCCCTTTGAGCAGATGCCGGCGGTGCTGATCGTGGTGGTCGGCGGCCTGCTGGCGTACACGATGGCGAGCTTCATGAGCAACACGGCCACGGCCAACCTGTTGCTGCCGGTGCTGGCGGCGCTGGCCGGCGGCGTGACGATGAGCGAGAACCTCCAGCCGCTGGGCGGCGGCGTGATGATGCTGCTGGCGGTGACGTTCTGCTGCTCGCTGGCGATGACCATGCCGATCAGCACGCCCCCCAACGCGATGGCTTACGCCACGGGCTGGATCAAGACGGGCCACATGGCCAAGGCGGGCTTCGTGATCGGTGTCGTATCGATGCTGCTGGTGGCGGGGCTGATGGTTGTGCTGAAATCGGCGGGATTTTTTGCCGGCCTGAATCTGACCTGATTCTCATTGAAAACAGGACCCAGGAGTTCGTAAACTTTGTTGACCATGTTCGAACAGGATTCCGATGCCCGCATCGAGGCGACGATCGCCCGTTACTTCACGGACGCCGATCGCACCATTCACCTCGATCCCGGCAACATCCTGATGGTCGAGGGTCAGCACAACGATCGCCTGTTCTACGTCCGAAGTGGCTGCCTGATGGGTCACATCGAGACGGCGGCGGGCCTGCGTGCGACCACGCTGCGGGCAAGCGCCGGCGACGTGGTCGGTGTGCAGAGCTTCTTCTCCGGCTCGCACCGCAGCGCGCAGTCGATCATGGCCGTGGAGCCGACGGAGCTGTCGTGGGTGGATCGCGCGACCTGGCCGGACGACGAAGTCTCGATCGAGCGGGCGCTGATGCCTGTGATCGTGTACGAGCTGTTGCGTCGGCAGACGATGGTGGCGGAGCTGGCCGAGCAGCACCTGGACGAGCAGGAGCAGATCGAACGGCTTGAGCGGTTTTCGTTCCTCGGCCAGCTGGCCGCGGGCGTGGCGCATGAGCTGAACAACGCGCTGACCGTGCTGGTGCGGGGGACCGAGTGGATCGGTGAGGCGATCAGCGACCGCGTGGCCAAAGACCAGTCGATGTTGCGTGAGGCGTATGAGAAGGGGCGCACCGAGGGGCGCCACGTCTCGACCGCCGAGGCACGCCAGCGTCTGAGCGACCTGAAAAGCAAGCACCACCTGGTGTATGCCCAGGCGCGCAAGCTGAGCCAGACCGGCCTCAGCGACGAGCAGCTTTCGGGCATCAAGCACCTGAAGAAGAACATCGACACGCTGCTGGAGCTGTGGGAGCTGGGCGCGACGCTCAACGACATGCAGCTGGCCAGTGAGCAGGCCGAGCACGTGGTCAACTCGATGAAGAACCTGGGCGCGCGGGGTTCGAAGCGCGGCGAGCCGATCGATATCAACGACTCGATCGGCGTGGCGCTGCGGATCATGCAGAACGCGACCAAGGGCGTGCAGGTCGTCGAAGAGCTCGGCGACGTCTCGCCGGTCGAGGGCAACCGCGGCGAGCTGGTGCAGGTCTGGTCGAACCTGATCAAGAACGCGGCCGAGGCGCTGAACACCGCCGGCCAGATCCGCCCTGAAAAACGCATCACCATCACCACCACGATGCGGAACAACAACGCGGTGGTGACCATCGACGACACCGGCCCGGGCATCGCCGAGGACGTGCTGCCGCGCATCTTTGAGCCGTCGGTGACCACCAAGAAGACGGGCCTGAGCTTCGGGCTGGGCCTGGGCCTGTCGATCGTATTGCGCCACGTGACCGACTACGGCGGCACGGTGGACGTGTCGAACACGGACCACGGCGCACGTTTTACCGTCACGATACCCACTGGAGCCGGATCATGAGCAAACCCGCGATCCTCTGTGTTGATGACCAGCGCGAAGTGCTGGCCGCCCTCGTCAAGGACCTCGACCCGCTGAGCGCGTACTTCCACCTGATCGACTGCGAGAGCGCCGAGGAGGCGCTCGGCGTGCTGGACGATCTGCACACCGG
The DNA here is from genome assembly GCA_028281485.1 of Phycisphaeraceae bacterium. Taxonomy (GTDB): domain Bacteria; phylum Planctomycetota; class Phycisphaerae; order Phycisphaerales; family Zrk34; genus JANQHD01. The sequence continues at coordinate 7,093 of JANQJT010000307.1, read as the reverse complement.
CGGCGAGCCGGTCGCGCTGATCATCTCCGATCACGTGATGCCCGGCACCAGCGGCGTGGAGCTTCTGACGAAGGTGCGCGGCGACGACCGGTTCAGCCGCGTGCGGATGCTCTTGCTGACAGGACTGGCGACACACGACGACACGATCCGCGCGATCAACGAGGCGCGTATCGACAGCTACGTCGCCAAGCCGTGGCAACCCGAAGACCTGCTGGCGGTCGTGAAGAAGCTGATCACCGGTCACCTGCTCGACGCGGACCCGGACGGCTACCAGAAGTACATGGACGTGATCGACCAGGACGTGATGCTGGATCGGCTGCGGCAGCGCGGCGCACCGAACGTGAATTAACGCTCGTTTCCGCGTGTGAAGCGGAAATAACTTGTGGGCGATTTTGACGGAAATTATAGTAACACGGTTGCAGATGAGTCGATTGCGCAGCCGTCTTGAAACAACTTAAGTCCCGGTCCCGTCAAGGGCCGACGACACTTCCACTCCCAAGTGAGGATGATCATGACGACCGCAGAAACCACCGCCCCCACCACCAATGCAAAGCTGTTGAGCTTCGTCGAAGAATCGGCCGCGATGCTCAAACCCGACGGCATCTACTGGTGCGACGGCTCGACCGAGGAGTACCAGGTCATGGCCAAGGCCATGGTCGACGCCGGCACCGCGATGTGGTTGAACCCCGACAAGAAACCCAACAGCCTGTTCGTCCGCAGTGACCCGGCCGACGTGGCGCGTGTCGAGGACCGCACCTACATCTGCTGCGAGAACGAGGCCGACGCCGGTCCGACCAACAACTGGAAGGCCCCGGCCGAGTGCAAGGAGCTGATGAAGGGTCTGTACGACGGCTGCATGGCCGGCCGCACCCTCTACGTGATCCCCTACTCCATGGGCCCGGTCGGCAGCCCGATCGCCAAGATCGGCATCATCCTGACCGACTCGCCCTACGTGGTGGCCAACATGCACATCATGGCGCGTGTCGGCACGGCCGTGCTTGACGTGCTCGCAGGCAGCGAAGACTTCGTCCGCGGCATCCACTCCGTCGGCTACCCGCTGACCGGCCCCAAGCAGAGCGATCTGCCCTGGCCCTGCGACGCCGAGAACAAGTACATCACCCACTACCCCGAGACCCGCGAGATCTGGAGCTACGGCTCGGGCTACGGCGGCAACGCGCTGCTGGGCAAGAAGTGTCACGCGCTGCGCATCGCGTCGGTGCAGGCCCGCGACGAGGGTTGGATGGCCGAGCACATGCTCATCCTCAAGCTCACCAGCCCCGCCGGTGAGGTCAAGTACGTCGCCGCCGCGTTCCCGTCGGCCTGCGGCAAAACCAACCTGGCCATGATGAACCCGACCGTCGAGGGCTGGAAGGTCGAGACGATCGGTGACGACATCGCCTGGATGAAGTTCGGTGACGACGGTCGGCTGTACGCGATCAACCCCGAGGCCGGCTTCTTCGGCGTCGCCCCCGGCACCAACTACGACTCGAACCCCAACGCGATGGAATCGCTCAAGAGCAACAGCGTCTTCACCAACTGCGGCCTGACGCCCGACGGCGACGTGTACTGGGAAGAGATGGACGAGACGCCGGAGAGCTGTGTCGACTGGCTGCGTCGTCCGTGGACGCCCGACTGCGACCGCACCGCGTCGCACCCCAACGCCCGCTTCACCGCGCCCGCGGCGCAGTGCCCGGTGATCGCCGACGAGTGGGAAGACCCCGCCGGTGTGCCGATCAGCGCGATCCTGTTCGGCGGCCGTCGCGCCTCGACCCAGCCGCTGGTGATCGAGGCGACCGACTGGGAGCACGGCACGTTCCTGGGTGCGTCGATGTCCTCTGAGAAGACGGCTGCGGCGAGCGGCGGCCTGGGTCAGCTCCGCTTCGACCCGATGGCGATGCTGCCGTTCTGCGGCTACCACATGGGCGACTACTTCAAGCACTGGATCGAGCTCGGCGCCAAGGGCGGCGACAAGATGCCGAAGATCTTCTACGTCAACTGGTTCCGCAAGAGCCCCGAGGGCAAGTGGCTGTGGCCGGGCTTCGGCGAGAACAGCCGCGTGCTGAAGTACGTCTTCGAGCGCTGCGAGGGCTCGGCCGACGCGGTCGAGAGCCCGATCGGTCTGATGCCCGCCGAGGGCGCGATCGACCTGAGCGGCCTGGACGTCGCCGACGCCGACTGGGCGGAGCTGATGAAGGTCGACAAGGGCGAGTGGCTCGAAGTGACCAAGGCGATCGAGGAGCACTTCGCGAAGTTCGGCGACAAGCTGCCGGCTGAGCTGAGCGCCCAGCTCGACGCCCTGAAGGGCCGCCTGAGCTAAACGACATCCGCACACCGACGGATCCAATAGAAAAGAGCCGGTCCACTGAGGCCGGCTCTTTTGGTGCGCGGTGTGTTTGTTGATCAGTCGAGTTTCTCGGCGAGCGTGGGCAGGTCAAGCAGCTTGGCCTTGATCAGGAGGATGGCGACTTCCATCTGCGGATCGAATCCCTCGGCGAGCATCTGCCTGGCGCTCTTGGGCATGGGGTGGGCTTCGAGTTCGGCCTGGGCCTCTTCGTCATCGCCGGGCACGTTGATGAGAGTCGTCGGGTCGATCTCAGGGTCGTCTTCCTCGCGGAGCGTGTCCAGCAGCGTGCGGGCCCGGAGGAAACGCTCGACCTGTTCGTCGGTCATGCGGACGGCGACGTCGGGTCGGACGCCCCACTCAGTGGCGTGGGGGCGGCGGTGGATGATGCGGTCGCTGGGCAGCTTGTAGTAACGGGTGGTGACCTTGAGGTAGGCCTCGTAGGCGCCGAGGTAGAAGATCTCCTGCACCGAGCCCTTGCCATAGGAGTTCTCGCCGACGATGAGGGCGCGGCCGTGGTCCTGCAGGCAGCCGGCGAGGATTTCGCTGGCCGAGGCGCTGGTGTTGTTGATCAGGACGACGACGGGGAAGTCGCCGTAGGTGTACTTGCGGTCGGCGCGGTAGTGGTCGTCGCCGACGGAGACGATGAGTCCCTGGTCGAGGAAGCGGTTGGAGAGGTTGCGGGCGGCGTCGAGTCGTCCGCCGCCGTTGAAGCGGAGGTCGACGATCAGGCCGTTGAGTCCGCCGGTCTTGCGCATCTGTCGGACGGCGCGGTCGAGTTCGTCGGCGGTGTCGGGGCCAAACTGCTCGACGCGGACCATGCCGATGCGGTCCTGCTCGTCAACGATGTATCGCCAGTCGCCGCCGGTCTGTCGCTCGAAGCCCTTGACCGAGGGGATGTGGATGCGTTTGCGGGTAAGGACTTTCTCGACGACCACGTCGGAGCCGGCGGGGACGATGCCAAGCGTGACGGTGGTGTTGGCCTTGCCGGTGATGGCGGTGATGGCCTGGTCGAGGCTGATGCCGGTGGTGGACTTGCCGTCGATGGTGACGATGCGATCACCGGCCTTGAGGCCCGCCTTGTGTGCGGGGGTGTCCAGCAGCGGTCCGGCGACGGTGAGCTTGTCGTCGTTGAGCGTGATCTGCACGCCGACGCCGATGAACTCCTGCTTGGTGGTGCGCTCGAAGCGTTCCTTGTCGCTGGGCCAGTAGATGGTCGAGTAGTCGTCGAGGGTGTCCATCGCGCCGACGGCGAACTCGAAGACGATGACGGACTCGGGCAGGTGGACGGTCTGCTTGGCGTAGTCGAGCAGGTTGCGCAGGCGCGTGGCGCACTGCGTGTAGGTCATGGGCTGGGTGCTGGCGACGAGTTCCTGGTGCTGGCGGACGAGGTATTCGTCGAAGCGGTCGACCTGTGTCTTGTCGGCCAGGCCGGGGAAGGTGTCGCCGAGCTGTTGCATGCGGATGAAGATGCGCAGGGTTTCCAGCCCGCCGATGTAGAGCCGATCGTAGCTGGAGGGCTCGACGTGCTTGTCGGCGGCGCGGGTCATCGCCTGCATGAGCATCGAGCGGGTGACGCCCTTGAGTTCCTCACGCCAGGTCAGGTCTTCTTCGCCTTCCCATTTGACCGGCGGGTCTTCGTCGATGCTGATCGCGTAGGCCTCGGACAGCACGTGATACGTGTCGGGCACGTACATGCTGAGGATGCGCAGCTTGCGGGCGATGCGGTCGAACGGCTCGTCGTAGGTGACGAAGTCGTCCACCAGCCAATTCAGCCGGCGGTAGATGACCAGGGCCTCGAACCACTTCTGGTCGGCCTCGGCTTGGGAGGCGGCGGCCTCGGCGCGTTCGATCAGGCTCTTGATGCGCGGGTCGGTGAGGAACTGTTCCGGTGAGTTGGACAGGCCGCGCGCCTGCACCGCTTCGGACATGGCCTCGCGGATGTCGTCCTCGGCCATCGCCTCGGCGAGCTTGGTCATGTGCTTGTTGAACGACTGGGCGGTCTCGCTGCGACGCTGGGCGTCGAGCTGCTGGTGTTGATCGATCTGCTGGTGGAGGGCGGCGATGGCGGTGGAGTCGCCGCTGGTCTGACGGATCTGGGTCCACAGCTTCTCGGTCTCGCCGCGGCCGGCCATCTCCCAGACGCCGTCTGCGATCACCGACTGAGCGGAAGCGATCGAGGCAAGGCCCGGAATCGTCAGCAGGGCGAGGATCAACCAGAGACGAGAAAAGCAACGCAAGTACATACACACACCCTGCCTGTGAGGTTCCGTTCGGACGCGCGGCGGGCACAAACCGTCGCCGCATACATTATTCTCGACTACAAACGCTATTTCATCCAGTCGGGACGCAAAAACTGCGGTCGTTAGCTCGATAAACGGATAGAATCATAGAGATGTGGATAATCGCGGAGAACTCAGCGGAACCCCTGCCGGACCAGGCGAGCGTGGTTTTGATGCTGCTACTGGTCCTGGTACTGGTGATTTTATTGGGCGGTATCGTCCTGGTGGTGGTCATGGGGCGATTCTTCCGTCCCCGAACCCGGATGGACGAAACCCCGGGTGATCCCGACGGGGTCGGATCGGATTTCGAGCGAGACGCGTGGATGGAATCGGGCAGGCGTATGCGGGCCGAACGCGAACAGGACGACGACTGGCCTGAAGCCGACGACCGGGACGGGCCATCCAGGTGATGGGGGGAGATTAATCGGCGATTTCGAAGATGGGCATGTCGGGGATGTCGAGGCCGACGTCCGTGCCGGGCGGGATGTCCGCGGCCTGCCAGCGATCGGGCAGCTGGGCGACGAACGGGCAGGAGGCGACCTCGACGATCAACGCGTTGGTGCCGGTGGTCTTGCCGATGACGTTGCCCTGAATGCGACGCGGCTTGCCGTAGACCGGCTCGATGTACGCCCCGCCGGTGGAGACGAAATCGACCTTCCAGACCTGTGCGATGATGTGGCCGGCGATGCGTTTGCCGACTTCGGCGGTGACGGGCTCGGCGACGGCCAGGTGCATGCGGTATTGCGTGCCGGCGATGCCGACGACGATGTGGTCGGCGTGCGATTCGAGCAGGCGGAGGCGGGCGATCGCGTCGGACTGGGCGATGGTGGTGTTCATGGGCGTGGGGTGTCCTTTATCGGGTCAATCGGCATGTTATCAGTGATGTCGCAAACCGCCAACGCGGGGATGTTATAATCCGGGGCTGGTTTTTTGACGAAAATTGAGGCATGAGCCGCGTGTCCGACACCACGATCAACAAGCGCTACGCGACACAGAAGCTGTCGGTGCAGTACGCCCACGTGGGGCTGCTGGACGTGTGCGGCAACGAGCTGTGGATCAGCAAGAAGAAGTTCGGCCGGGCGCACGCGATGGACACCGCGCACGCCCGCATGCTTCGCGGCGGCAGCAACAGCACGTCCGTCGCCGACAAGGACCGGTTCGTGTGCTACTGGTTCAACACGCCCCACAGCAGCGACGGGCTTGTCCACGGCGAGAGCCTGGACTGGACCGAGGGCCACCTGATGGTGCGTCTGGACCCCAACTGGAATTACATGACGCAGGAACTGATCCGCTCGACGGATCAGACGCGGCTGGATCGGAATCTGGACCAGCAGTACCGTTGGGGTCGGTTGATCTACGACGCGTATCGGCGGATGTGTCCGGGTTACCCTTTGAGTTGGCACATGATCGGGCCGCGCCCGAAAGACTCGATGTTTAAGATCCTGCGCTGGCCGGGCGCGGACGCGACGGCGGAGGAGATCGCCGAGGCGGAGGCCGGAGGCGGCCTGTGTCCGCCGGGGTGACGCGCGTTGGGGATGAGGGGACTAAGCCGGGGGTCAGGCTTGTTCTTGGGTGGGTTCGCGATAGAGGTCGAGGTAGAACTCGATGAGCTGTTTGCCGTTGACCTCGCGGCAGCGGGACGGCTGAAAGGCGAAGCGTTCGAACAGCGCCACCGCCCTGCTCTGTTCCTGCTCGACGCGGGTGTCGAGGCGGACCTTGAGGTAGTTGTGGTGACGGCAGAAGCCCAGCGCCATCTCCAGCAGTCTCAGAGCGATGGGGGAATCCTGGTGGTCCTGGGCAACGCGGAGGCGGCGGATCTCGGCCACGTCGTAGTCGTCGTCGGCCACGCCGATCATGCCCACCACGCCGTCGTCGGTCTCGGCGACCCAGAAGTGCGACCGCTTGGATTGCAGGTAGGCGTCTTCGACCATCTCGATGTCGGCGCCGGTGTCGCTATCGGGGATCTGGCCGCCCAGCAGGCCGTGAGTGTACAGGTCGCTGACGGCCGACTGGTCGTCGGGCTGAAACGTGCGAATCCTGATCGACTCGTCGTGATGAAAATCGGCGCTGACCGACATGCGTAACCTGCCCCTTCTGGTCCCCAGCCACGACTCAGTTTATAGCCCCCATGATAACAACGCTAACCGTGTTTTCACAATCGCAGCGGCGGTTTGGTCAGAAGCCGGGCACTTCGAGGAATTGCGTCTCGGCGGTGTCGGTATCGACCAGTGCGACGGTGTAATCGGCGGCGCGGAACAGGGCGCCGGGGTTGATGACGTGGGTGTTGTCGATGCGTTCGTCGCGTGTGCGGTGGGTGTGGCCGTGGAAGAGAAAGTCGACGCCTTCGGCGAGGGCCTGTTGCATGGCGGCCTCGACGTGGCCGTGCTGGAAGCTGATGGTCTTGTCGCCCGCGGTGATGCGGCCGACGGGGTCGTCGACGATGATGCCGAGCGATTCGGCGTAGCGGGCG
>JANQJT010000294.1 GCA_028281485.1 Phycisphaeraceae bacterium | reverse complement strand
GTATGCAGCTTCACGAACGTCTGCTGCACCGCGTCCTCCGCGTCGTGCTCGTCCTTGAAATACCCCCGACAGATCGACAACACCAGCGGTCGAAGCCACTCCACCAATCGCTCGAACGAACGCTCATCGCGGTTCACCCGAAAACGCGCCACCAACTCGATTACCACTTCATCAAGCATCGCACATCCCCAGCCACAGCAAACCAACTCTACCCCACCAGACGTACCCCGCCCAATCCTTTTCACCCAATCTCACACCTCAAATACCCCCTACCACAAAACCCAGTATCCCGCCCGACTCGCGATCCAGCCCCACACGCATATCATGGCGCCATGATCTTCTGGTGGTTCAAACGCCGACGCCGTAGACGAATCCACGACGAGCCCACGCCGCCCCACATGGCCGAATGGCTCAGCGAGGACTTCCCCCTTTTCAACAAACTCACCCGCGCCGAACAACACAAACTCGTCGCCATCGCACGCATCATCATCCTCGAGAAACACTGGTACGGCACCGAAGGCCCGCCCCCGATCCCCCGCGTCCAGCTCTGCATCGCCGCCCAGGCCGCACTCCTCCTGCTCCACATCGATCACAACTACTACCAACGCACGCGCACCATCATCGTCAGCGACGAGCTCCACGGCTCAGGCCTCGACAACACACAACACGTCCACGGCTACACCAGCCACTACGGCCCCGTCGTCGTCCGATGGAACTCCGCCATCGGCGGCGCCATGTACCCCAACGACGGCTTCAACGTCGTCCTCCACGAGTTCGCCCACCAACTCGACATGCTCGACAACGTCACCGACGGCACGCCGCCCATCGAGGACAACATCCAACGCGCCAACTGGATCCACGTCATGACACGACGCTACGAGCAACTCGTCGAACTCACCGGCGCCGGTCGAAAATACCTGCTCAACGACTACGCCGCCACAGCCCCCACCGAGTTCTTCGCCGTCGCCACCGAGGTCTTCTTCGAAAAACCGCGCCAAATGAAAAAGAAAACCCCCGACCTCTACGACATCCTCCGCGACTACTTCCAACAAGACCCCGCCGAGTGGGACTGGTAAACCGCATCACAAAAACAACCGCGAGCCAAAGACCCGCGGTTACCCCGAAATCGAACCTGTATCTTCATCAGCGCCGACGGCGCATCGTCATCAATCCAAGACCCAGCAACACCAACGAGCTCGGCTCAGGAACCAGCTCCAGCGCACGCAACTCGATGTTGTCGATCAACACCCGCGAGCCCGTCACGCCGTCCAATTAAACTCGCCCGCCCCAAAGAAAAACCGCCCGCCAGGCCGGCGAGCGGTTCAATCGCTTTCGCTATCTTCACAACGCTCAGTCGATCTCGACCGGGTCCAACCACGGCATCATGCCACGCAGTTCCTTGCCGATCTTCTCCACGCCGTGCTCGACGTTCTCCTCACGCTGCCGCTTGAACCACTTGAAGTCGTTCGCGTAATCGTCACGGAACGTCTTGGCGAACTCGCCCTTCTGAATCCGCTCCAGCGCCTCCTTCATCCGCGCCTTCGTCTCGTCATTGACAATCTTCGGCCCGGAGTAGTAGTCACCAAACTCCGCCGTGTTCGAAACCGAGTAACGCATGTACTTCAAGCCGCCGCGCACGATCAGGTCTACGATCAGCTTCACCTCGTGACACGTCTCAAAGTACGCCAGCTCCGGCGGATAACCCGCCTCCACCAGCGTCTCGAAGCCCTTCTTGATCAGCTCGCTCAGACCGCCGCACAACACCACCTGCTCACCGAACAGGTCCGTCTCGCACTCGTCCTTGAACGACGTCGTCAAGATGCCGCCCTTGCCGCCGCCCACGCCGATCGCGTAAGCCAACGCCAAGTCGCGCGCCTTGCCGTCCGCGTCCTGGTGCACCGACATCAGGCACGGCACACCACCGCCACGCTCGTACTCCCAACGCACCGTGTGACCCGGACCCTTCGGCGCCACCATGATCACGTTCACGTCGGCCGGCGGCGTAATGGTCTTGAAGTGCACGTTGAACCCGTGCGTAAACACCAGCGTCTTGCCCGCTTCCAGATTCGGCGCGATGCCCTCATCGTAGACGTCCGGCTGAACCTCGTCCGGCAAAGCCACCACGATCAAGTCCGCCACCTTCACCGCGTCCGCCACCGACATCGGATCGAAACCGTGCTCGATCGCCAGCTTCCCGTTGGCAGAGTCCTTACGGTTCGCCACGATCACCTTCACACCCGAGTCACGCAGGTTCTGCGCGTGCGCGTGACCCTGGCTGCCGTAACCCAGCACCGCAACCGTCTTACCGCTGAGCGGCTCCAGCGAGCCGTCCTTGTCATAAAGCGTTTCAATGGCCATCTCGGGCCTCCTGTACCTGTTTTCTCAAGTGAATCGGGCAAGGTAGTGGCCCACCACCACAGGGTCAAATCTCCGCCGCCCGCCCCGCGCACCGCCTCACCCTCACCCCCTTGGTGTACCATACCCCCCATGAATCTCGTGCTCATCGGATACCGCGGCTCAGGAAAATCCACCATCGGCCGACTCCTCGCCGATCGACTCAACATGCGATTCGTCGATATCGATCACGAGATCATGGCCCGCTACGACAACCGCTCCGTCGCCGAGATCTGGGCCGACGAAGGCGAGCCCCACTTCCGAAACACCGAATGCGATGTCACCGAACACGTCATGTCACGCGACAACCAGGTCGTCGCGCTTGGCGGCGGAACCCCCATGCAAGCCCGCGTCTACAACGCCCTCGCCGCCGCGCCCCACACCACCCGCTTCTACCTCAAGGCCCCCACCCCCGTCCTCTACCAGCGCATCGCCAGCGACGACGCCAACACCGACAACCGCCCCTCCCTCACAGGCCTCGGCGGGGGACGCGATGAAGTCCAGCACATGCTCGACCAACGCGAGCCCACCTACGAAAAACTCGCCGACCACATCATCGATGTCGACCAACAATCCCCTTCCCAGGCCGCCAACCAGATCGTCAGCCTCATCACGCAAAACTTGGAATAAACCACCCCGCTCTAAGCGTCTGTCCGTCAGGCACACCGCCCACGGAGCCAAACCATGCGCACGCTGATCCTCATCCTGACCGCCGCCATCACACTCAACGCCACCAAAGCCTTCGCCGACGATCCCCACCCCGTCGTCACCCACGCCCGACAGGCCCTGGCCGATTACCACGCGGGCACACCCACCAACGGCGATACCCTGCGCGTCATCTACTTCGTCCCCAAAGACGTCGAGCCTCAAGCCGATTACCAGCAGCGCCTCACGCGCATCATGCTCGACATGCAATCGTTCTACCGCGACGAAATGCAGCGCAACGGATTCGGCTCCGACGTCTTCCCACTGGAAATAAAAGACGGCAAGCTGAAGGTCCACCTCGTGCGCGGTCGCGACGACCACACGCAATACAAGCACGAATCCGGCAACAAGACCGTTCAGGAAATACGCGCCGCCCTGCGCGACACCATCAACCTCGACCGCGAACACGTCCTCATCTTCCACGGCATGTGCACGAAGAAAGACGACGGCTCATACTTCTTCTACGCCCCCTACTACGGCGACGGCTCGAGCAATCACATCCGAGGCCTCTGCCACGCCGCCGATTGCGAAATGCTCGATCCCAATCACCTCACCAACACCGACGCACAGGTCAGATACAACGAACACTACGGCGACTACACCCAATCCCTCGCCGAGTTCAACACTAAATACCTCGGCGGCATTGCCCACGAGATGGGCCACGGCCTGAGCCTGCCACACAACGCCGAATCCCCCGAAGAAAAACGCCAGTTCGGGCCCGCACTCATGGGCGCCGGCAACCACACCTACCGCCGCGAACTGCGTGGCCGAAAGGGCACCTTCCTCACCCTCGCCACCGCCACACGCCTCGCCTCACACCCCCTGTTCACCCGCCGCAACACCGGCCGCTTCGACAACGTCTCTTGCGATCTCACCGACCTGCGCTTCACGAAGGACGGTAACACACTCACCGTCACCGGCACCGTCAACGCCGAACCCGCCGCCTACGCCGTCATCGCCTACCACGATCCCGACGGAAGAAGCGATTACGACGCCCGCACTTTCGTCAGCACCATTGCCGACAACACCTTCTCCCTCACCACAGCCTCCCACAACTCAGGCCACCACGACTACCGCATCACCATCTGCCACCTCAACGGCGCAACCACCTCCTACTCCTTCCAGTTCAACTCGGGCGACAACAACCAACCCGACATCGAATACCTCAACGCCCAATGGCTCCGCCAGGACATCGTCCAGCTCCTGCGACAGGGAAACACCGACCAGGCCATCTCGCGCGCCAAATCGCTGCTCCAACGCCCCGACCTTCCTGTTCTCACCACGCGTCAACTGCAACACCTCATCACCACACTCAAAGACCCTCCCACACCCATCAGCCCCATCGCCGCTAAAGGCAAGACCGTTCATCTCTCAGACCTCACCTGGCAATCCGCGCGCGTCGGGTGGCGCACGCCAAAACGCGACCTGTACAACGCAGCCCCGCGCTCCAACGAACCGCTCTTCCTCGAACTCAACAAGACCTTCTACCCCAAAGGCCTCTACGCCCACGCCCCCTCGACCTACACCTACAACCTCGCCGGTCGATTCAATCGCTTCACAGCCACCGTCGGCCTACAGGACGGTCACGCCGACAACGGCTCCGCCGTCTTCGTCCTCCTCGCCGACGACAAAGAGGTCTACCGCTCAGACCTGCTCAAAGGTCGCGACACCCGCGAAATCGACATCCCCCTCGCAGGTGTTAACGAGCTGAAACTCATCGTCGAAACCGGCAAGGCCGACAACGCGCACTGCTGGGCCGTCTGGGCAGCCCCCACGCTCCACCGCTGATCGCCAAACGCGATAATTGGCGCTGCCCCCCCGATCCCGTCGATACCCATTGCATGTCTATTCTCACTGACATCCTGGGACATCGCCGCGCCGACTCAGCAGTCACCATCCTCATCGGAACCCCCAAGACCATCCGCCAGCTCCGCCACACCCTCCGCGAGTCTGACGCCCCACTCGACGTGCTCGGCTGCGTCCTCATCCAACCCCAACACCACGCCGGCGCCGTCGGCATCCCCGTCCTCGGCACCGCCGACCAGATCGAAACCATCCTCAACACACGAAACATCGACCTCGCCCTGCTCTGCCTCCCCGCCGCCATGCACACCGCCGCCAAACGCATCGCCGCCGCCTGCAGCCAACACAACATCACCACCCGCATCATGCCCACCCTCGACGACCAGCTCGCCGGCCGACTCCAGACCCACACCGCCACCGATCTCAACGCCCTGCTCAACCGCCCCCCCCGCACACTCGACACCCAGGCCATCGATAAACTCCTCCGCAACAAGCGCGTCCTCATCACAGGCGCCGGAGGCAGCATCGGCAGCGAACTCGCCCGCATCGTCGCTTCCTACGCCCCCGACACCCTCCTGCTCATGGAGCGCAGCGAAAACAACCTCTTCGACATCCAACGCCAGCTCCGCGACCGCTTCCCCGACCTGACCACCCACGCCCTGCTCCACGACGTCACACAGGACCAGCGCACCCTGGACCTCTGTGAGCACCACAAGCCCCAGATCATCTTCCACGCCGCCGCACACAAGCACGTGCCCATGATGGAAGACCACCCCCGCCAGGCCGTCGAGAACAACCTCTTCGGCACCCGCGCCATCGCCGACGCCGCACACAGCGTCGGCGCCGAACGCTTCGTCATGATCTCCACCGACAAGGCCGTCAACCCCACCTCCGTCATGGGCGCCACCAAACGCCTCGCCGAGCTCTACGTCCAGTCCCGCAACGCAGACTCCCCCACCGACTTCGCCATGGTCCGCTTCGGCAACGTCCTCGGCTCCGCCTGCAGCGTCATCCCCATCTGGTCCCAGCAACTCGCCGAAGGCCTCCCCATCACCGTCACCGACCCCCGCATGACACGCTACCTCATGACCATCCCCGAGGCCGCCGCCCTCGTCATCCAGGCCGCCACCCTCGATCGCATAGGCGGACAGATCCTCCTGCTCGACATGGGCCAGCCCCTCCGCATCCTCGACCTCGCCAAACGCTTCATCGCCTCACACGGCCTCGAACCCGACCGCGACGTCCCCATCGTCTTCACCGGCGCAAGACCCGGCGAAAAACTCTTCGAAGAACTCGCCTACCACTCCGAACAGATGGCCCCCACCCAGCACGAAGCCGTCCGCATCTGGCGCACCACGCCCCCATCCCCAGATCAGATGCAACACATCATCA
>JANQJT010000276.1 GCA_028281485.1 Phycisphaeraceae bacterium | reverse complement strand
CATCACCGATTCCGTCTTCGCCCTGGCGACCAACTACGCCCACGACCCCGGCGTCGATCTCACCCTCGTCCTCCAGGGCGACGCCAGCCGCGACGGCTCGGTTGACGCGTCGGACTTCCTCATCTGGCAACAGAACGTCGGCCAATCCACCAGCGAGTGGACACGCGGCGACTTCAACGGCGACGGCGTCGTCGGCTCGGCAGACCTGGCGATCTGGACCGACCGCTACGGCTTGACCGCGGGCGTCAACACCATCTACTGGCGTGACACCGACGACTCGACGCACGCATGGGACGACGCCTACTGGGTCCGGCCTCAGCACGCCGATCCCTCGCCCGACAGCACCACCGATGTCATGATCCTTTCTTCCAAAGCGATCACGCTCAACGGATCCGCGACAACAAGCGTCACCGTCAATTCGCTGACGGTCAAGGGCCTGCCGGGCAGCGACCTGACCCTGACCCAAAACCAATCGAGTCAGGTCATGGCCATCGACGACGTGGTCATCGAGAACGCGACCTACCGCTTCGAAAGCCCCTCGGCCGCGAGATGGCTCTACGCGGCGGACACGATGACCATCGGGCCCAACGGCACGCTCGACCTCGGCGACGAGACAACCGGCCAGTACGCCATCGCCAAGCACTACGTGCAGGACGACACCGGCACGCTTCGCGTCACGCTGGATGCCGACACATCCTCAAAGTCCGATGCCCTGTTCATCTACAACGGCACGGCCACCATCGACGGCACGCTCGAGATCACCAAGCCCGCGACCTACGACGCCCAACTCGCCGACAACTTCACGATCCTCTCCTACCTCGGCGTCTCCACCTTCTCCGGCGAGTTCGATCAGATCAACGGCGTCTTCGCAGACGCGGCCAACCTGCTCGGCTTCGCCGTCACGTACGAGCCCGGCAACGGCGGCATCAAGGCCATCGTCTCCTTGCTCGGCGACGCCAATCTCGACTTCTTCGTTGATGACGACGACGTCGCCATCCTCGACACCAACTTCAATCAGCCCGGCTCGTGGATCGACGGCGACTTCAACGGCGACGGTTGGGTCAACGTGCTCGACCTCAGCCTGCTCTCGGCGAACTACGGCGAGGTCTTCCTGCCCGTGCCCGAACCCGCCGCCCTGGCGCTGCTCACGCTCGGCACCCTCGCGCTGGGCCGCCGGCGTCGCAACGGCTAAGCGTTCACGACAACCCTTCCAACAAAAACCGCGTCGACTCAGTCGGGTCGGCGCGGTTTTCAATAGGTCATGCAGAAATGAGTAGAAACAACACTTCGAGGATCACGAAAAAGCGGGCGAAGGGACTCGAACCCTCAACATTCAGCTTGGAAGGCTGACACTCTACCAATTGAGTTACGCCCGCGTTCGGCCAGCGTGTAGCAGCACGATGGCCCGGACGGCAAGCCGCCCAGCCCGGCAAACGTAGACGCCGGGACTTTACCGCCCTTCCCAGTTACCAACTGGTGAGCGGCTAGACAACGTTAGGGGCGTTGCCGTGCTCGACATACTACCTGCGCAAGAAGCCTGCGCCTACGCTGAACCTCTCGTGCTGGATTGCACCGCTGGTAACCGCTCGGCGTGGTATCCGGGTCATGGTTCGCGTGTGGTGTACGTCGATCGACGCGAGGAAGTGAAGCCTGACATCGTTGCAGATCTGGGGAACCTACCGTTTACCGATTCGGTATTTGACCTGGCGTTCTTCGATCCACCGTTCACCAACTTCGGTGCCAATGGGAAGTTCTCGGACCAATATGGTCACTGGACGGTGGAAGAAATACGAGCATTGATTGGGGCAGGTGGCCGTGAGCTTCATCGGGTGGTGAAGCCGACGGGTTTTCTCGTGCTCAAGTTCGGTGGCAAGGATCTGGGGTTGAGTCGTGTACTCCGATTGATGCCGGACTGGTCACCAATGTTCGGCCAGCGTGCGGTCCGGAAGGCCTGTGCGCAAACGAGCTGGACGATTCTCCGCCCTATTGAAAAGAAACCAAATCGCTCGCGTGTGCGGGCGGCGGAACCGGCCGTCACCGGTACTTGTGCATGAAAGGACGTGTGTGATGAAGCAATTGACTCCGGAACAGATCGCGAGGACTGGCGCCTTTGGTCGTTGGGTTGGGCAGGTGCAGAATCCGTGGGAGATGGCGGACGAGGAAACCGGCGAACTCAGGAGCGGTATCAAGATCGCATGGTTCGGCGGCTCGGCATCCATTCAGCTGGAAGACCCGGACCAGTTGAAGCTGGTCCACGAAGGTGACCTGGTGGTGATGGAAGCGCCCATCGGCTTCAAGAGCGGCAACTACAAGCCGGGCAAGGGGCGCGTCGTCGAGATCAACGACAAGCCTGTCGGCAAGCAGACGAAAGCCGCATGACGAAACGCAACGCAGCGCCTCGTAGCTGAAAGGCTGCGGGGTGTTTTTCCGAGAGACGCACGAACGATAAGGGGCATCGTCCATGGAAGGACAGACTTACGCAGATCAGAGGCCGAACCCGCGGGCTTTTGGGGGTGTGGAGGATTCTCAAGGAACCAAAATACGGTTCCTTGAGTCGGCCGCGCTAGCTGACCTGGCTGATCCTATCCAGACGCAACGCGGTCGAAACTCCGGCGACGCAGCGATGATTCAGAGGCAGGCATTCGCCGCCGAGGAACGAGGCGGCGAGGCCCTGCCGCCGCTGTCGTCGGGTGAACTCTACTCCCAATTACGCTACCGCCCGTCTGTAACACGGGGGTCAAACCGTAAGAACATGCCGGAAGGCGCTGAAATCGAAACCATCGGTATTGACTGGATGCGATGGAGTGGTCCATCGGAACAGGTGGAACACGTGCGCCGGTACTTGTCGGATACGCTCGATTTGAGCCGCGAAGAATGGCAGCACCACATGCCGGGCTTTTGGTTCTACGCAGAGCGATACAGTCATCCCTACGGCGTGAATATCTGCTTTACGTCGGAAAAGGAAGGCCGCAACTGCGAACACTGCACGATTGAATTAACGGGCGATGCGATCCAGCGAGCAGGTGTGATTACGGCGCTAGAGGTCAATCGTGACCTGGCGGGTCGTGGCTTTGCTGCTACGCGATTTGACGTCTATGTCGATTGGGAAGGGGAAGATATCCAACTGATCGAGGAAGTGCATGGCGCTTGCAATCACGGGCACCTGTGCATGTTGCGGAGTTGGTCGGTTCAGGAATCAACGGGCGATTCGGCTCGATCTGGTTATACGGTGTATCTGGGCTCGCGTCAGAGTGACGTTCTCTATCGCTTTTATGACAAGGGCTTGGAGCAAGGCGGCGGGAAGTCTGGTGTCTGGATCAGGGCAGAGCTTGAGTTAAAGAAAGAGCGATCGCGCGCGCTGGCCTTGGAGTTGGCGCAGCTTGATAACGGATACCAGGGGTGGGAGGCATTGGCGGCGGGTGTGTGGGCTGGTCACGTCGATTTCAGAGAGGGAAGCAAGCAGCAAAGGCGATCTTCACGGCGTCAGTGCGATTTCTGGAAACGCCTGATCGAAGATATCGAATCGATCCGTTACCGCGTCACGCGAACGAAGACAGATATGGATCGGCATCGCGAATGGCTGCGCCGGTGCGTATTCCCGTTGTTGCAGGCGGTATCGAAACGCACTGACCTAGATATGTGCCAGATGTGGGACGAGCTGGCGGCGGACGTTGAGCCGATGGTGGATGCCGACACGCGCCCGCTCGTTTGGGAGTACGTGCAATATCTCCGTACTGATGGAATCGTGAAGGTTCCAGATTTCAACGTATTAGATATCGATCAGGGGGACGGGGATGACTGAGTACGCGATCGAATATGCGCGGGTGTGGGAGTTCACGACGTGGGGGCTGACCATTGGCGTGGCCTTGGGGTTCTGCTGGTGGTCGTTTGGCAAGTTGACGGGGCTATGGATGCGGTGGCTGGAGAACATCGGAAACACGGGCTGACGCTGTGTAGCGTCGGCATTCACAAGAGGCCGCACGATGCGGCCAGAAAGGATAGAGCTATGAAGGCTCTCAAGAAGTATGGGGCGATCGCGTTCGCGCTGGTCGCAGGTCTGGTCTTTTCCTTGAACGCGCAGGCGCAGGTGACGCTGCCTGACCTCGGCGTCGACGTCGGTGGTCACGCCACGGCCATGGGCACGGACCTGGGTACCGGGTTCATGACCATCCTCGGCATCTCGGCGGTGTTCATCGCCGGTTCCATCCTGTGGCGCTGGCTGCGTCGCGCCAAGGGCTAACCGTCGTGAGACAGGTTGCCATCAGGGCAATGCCGGGGGAACCCGGCATGTCCTTTTTCAGATAAGGGCAATGGAATGACGCCTTACGAATTAGAAGTGCTAGCGCGACTGGAAGAAATATCAAGCAACCTAGCTGAACTGGGTGCGTGGGTTGTTGTTGCTGCGATCGGGATAGGGACGTGCGCCGGCCTGTTGTGCTGGCAGGTGGTCATGGCGGCGAAGAACGAAAGGCGGTTCTGGTGATCCGGGTCAAACACGTATTAACATTGCTAGTTCTGTTGACTGCTGCTGCTGAATCTCAGGCGTGGACCTACGAATACAAGATACTCTATGCAACTGGCGGGGGCTCCACGTATAGAGATGTTCATATCAGGACACGTATAGAGAGCGACGGTACGCCATCGGCGCATGATTTGCGAGTCACGTATAACAGCAGCGGAAGTACGGCAAGCGTTCAGGCTGTTGAAACAGTGCCGGAGGGAACGAGATACATACCGGGAAGTATCCTTGTGCCTAACGGATCAGGTGCGATTGATTGGGATGGTTGGGCACACGGCGAGCTAGCAATACCAGCGGGGGCACTTGTATTCATTGAAGCTCATGATGAATGGGAAGGTCCGCCAGTGCCAATAAATGACTTGGACGGCGACGGTATAGCGGACGGCGACGATCCTGACATCGATGGCGACGGCTTTATCAATGAAGTCGAATTGACTTACGGGACCGACCCAAACGATGCGAGTCATGTGCCAACATTCAACGGGTGGAACTTAGCGTGGGAGCCATTCGATGTGGGTATTGATCTGCCACTAGATGGTATAGATACGGGAGTATCAACTGAGGCGTGGTCATTTGTTAACGCGAACGGTCAAGAACTTGTCGTATATGTTGCAGATGATGGTTCGATCGATTGGGTGGAGGTGGCTGTGGATGGGGGCAGGCACACGGTGTTGAATCGTGGGGAGGGTATGCCGTCACACTTAGGCATTGGGGGTATGGGTGATCTTGGATACATCGGTCGAACAGTACCGGGCGGTGGAGGCGGCGGTGGCGGTGGCGGAGGAGGAGGTGGTGGTGGATCAGCGGGTACACCTATCGGTGGGGGTAGTGGGTTTGGTGGTCAAGTTGATCCGATTGGCGCGGGGGATGTCGATGACCGCGATGAGACTGGCGAAGTCGGTGATAGCACAAGTGTAGAGAACGCTATCGAGGCATTGCGTAAAACAAACGCGCTAGCTGCGAATGATCTGTATCAGGCTGGCCGAATGACGGCCGCAGAAGTGAGGCGTGTAGATAACACTTTACAGAACGTGGGCCGAGCGGTTGAGAATGTCGACCTGGCGACGCGTACACAAACCGCAGTAATCAGGGAAGGCGATCAAGCCATCTTCGATGCGATCGTAGATGGCAACGGGCAACTAATCGATGCAATAGGTGAAGGCAACACAGAACTGCTCGACGAGTTGGGTAGAGGCGATAAGTTGAATGAGCCTGTTGACGGATCGGCGCCGACGGGGGGTGCAACTGGTAACGCGGTAAACAGTATGGCGGGAGGAGGTCCGACCTGGGGAGGGTCGTCGAGCGTTCAGACATTTTCAATTGACTTTAAGCAGCCGGACGGATCGATGGAGGCATTGGTGGTGCCGATCGATCAGCGGGCGTGGCCGAGCACGCCGGTTTTCGATTGGCTGGACGTGATGCGGCAGGTGTTCCGTGGACTGATGGCGGCGGTCTTAGGGTTCTATTTCTTGGCACATACGTTGCGAGTTATTCGGGAGTACTAAGTCATGGTTGATTGGCTCATTGAATCGCTGCAGTACCTGTGGGAATGGTTGATCGAGAAATGCAAAGAGTTGGCCGACGTGGCGATGAATGGCTTTATCCATGATCTGCCAATATTCGATGGCACAGGGATGGAGGGTGCGGCGGACTGGTTGGAGGTTGCGAATCAATGGTTGCCGCTCGACCTGGCTGTGACATTGGTGGCGGGTGAGTGGGTGTTTATAGGCTTGTTCATCGTGGCAAAAATCATCTTCAAGGCAATTCCGACGGTGGGTTAAGAATGGCGAAGCGATCAGTTATCACGGTGACGACGGGCGAGGCTGGAAGCGGCAAGAGCTATACGCGGTGCGCAAGGTTCATTACCGATGAGTTCTTGCCGAATCATGACGGCGTGCATATCAGCAACTTCCCGTTGGGTGAAGTGCCAGAGGATCACGCGGTTCCGCCAGAGTACGAGGGGGAAACGTTCGCAGACCGCATCTCAAAGGCGGCGGCTGCGTTGCATGGGTTGGACGAGGCGGATTGCCGCGAGCGTATCGAAATGATACCTGGCGACGTGTTGGAGTCGTGGGAGGCGGGCGAGTCGGGGCCGTGGGAATACTTCGAGGGGCGGACGATTCAGGACTGCCATATCGCTATCGATGAGATTCACAACTTCTGCGATGCGCAGGGTGACGCGAAGCTGCGCAAGCGGTGGCGTCAGTGGCTCGGCGAGATTCGACATCAAGGCGCAACGGTTGAGTTTTTGTCTCAGGCATTGGCGAAGGTTCCCATAGAGATACGTCGGGAAGCCGGGTCGCACATCGAAGTGAAGAACGTCGAGACGGAACGCGACCCGGTGTTCAATATCGAGATGGGGGATTGGTACGAGCTCCGGGCCGGTCTGGTCACGCGTAACTACAAGTCTGCCGTGATGGAGGGAACACGCAGGACGGCGATGGGTGACGGTCGGGGCAAGTACGAATCCAAGCGGATATTCCCGCTAGAAAAATGGTACTTCCGTCTCTACGACTCTTTCAGCAAGCCGCAGAAAGGCGGCAACAAGGGCAAGGCACAACGGCGGCAGTACGAGAGACGTTCGCGTGTGGGTCTGGTGGGATGGTTCGTAGCCAGAAACATCGGCCGACTGGCGCCGAGAGTGGTAACCGCCCTGCTCATCATGTGGCTAGCGTTCGGTCATGCCGTTGGACTCGGAGGCGGTCCGTGGGTGTTCCGCAAGGCGATCGATCGTGTGCAATCGTACGGTGATGGTGCGGTGAAGTCGGCAGCGGGTGGTGGACAGGGAGAAGCGGTTGAGCTGGCGTCTCACCTGGCTACGGGTGAAGACGGTGGACCGGTGGGCCGTGATGCGGAGGTAGTCGCAGCACTGGCGCAAGCTAACGAAAGCCTGCGAAAGATGCGGGAGTACGTCGAGGATCTGGAAGCAGAAAACGAGCAACTAGCGGAGCAGGTGGCGAAGGGTGGCGCGCTTCTGGCATTGGAGCCGGACGCGATCATCTTGGCTAATGGGTTCCGGTATGAGATTGGAGAAACGCTTGACTATGGACCGTGCAAAGGTGAAACGATCGAATCGATCGAATGGAAGCGGCGGCGGGTGCTGCTTGGCGATGGTTCTTGGCTGCGTCTTGGTTACGCTGACGGGCTGCGAGATGCCGCAGGCGACATCAACGTCGGAACAACTGCCGGAGTTCGAGAGGCTCTACGCGCAGTTAGAGAGGGAGCCCAAGGCATCGTTGGCGGTCCGTGAGAAAGGCGAGCATTTAACGCTGTCGGTGGAGCGTATGCCGATGTTCTCGTTTGCGAGGCTGGTGGCTGATAAGACTGGCGTGTCCATCGTGGTCGCGCAATCGCTGGACAGTCGGCCCGTGTCGGTGGAGGTTGCCGACGTGGAAGTCGGGGAGCTTCTGGCTTTGGTTGCTCGAAGGATGGGCGTAGAGCTGACGGTCAGTGGGTCGAGCTACTTCATCGGTGAATTACGGGATGAGGATAGAGGGCTGTACGTGCGTCGTGTGAAGCGATTGGACAAGGAAGGGCTGACACAGGCCGTGGGTGTGATGCTGTCTAAGATTGGCCGTGTGGTCGCGTATGAGGATGGTTTGGTGGTTGTTGGTGACCGCGTGGGCGTGCTGCATCGCGTTGCGGAATTGCTGGACAAGGTAGAAGACGCTGAGGCGGATTCCTGGGTGGTGCAACTCTATGTCATATCAACGCGAAACGGTGAAGCGGAAACGCTGGGGCTACATGCGGAGCCGGCCATTGAGGTCGGTGTTAGTTTTGCTGCGGCTTCTGCTGGCGACTATACGAGTGCTACGAACGCCGCGGCGGCGTTGACGGCGGTACTCGAGGCAGAACGGAGAGTCGAGGCCTTAGACCTGCTGGCGGCTCCAATGTTCGTGATGAGTGATGGGGAGATGGCGAGGGTTACAGACGGCGAAGATGTGCGCATTCCACGAAGAAACGTGAGCGATCAGGGGACGGTGACAACGGTCGGCTTCGATACGATCCGTACGGGATTGCAGGTAGAGGCGAAGGTGAGAGACGTGGGGGCGGGGCGTGCCAGGCTTGGTATCAATACGAGCATGTCCGAGGTCGTGGGGTTCAATGAAGGCGTGCCGATTGTGAATCAGCAAGAGTTCCAGACGCGGGCGGTGGTCCAATCAGGCGGCGTGTATCTGCTGGGTAGTCTACAGCGGACGCGTAGGCTCGATGCGGTGGACGGGATATTCCGCAGCGTGAAAGAAGAGGATCGACAGACGCAGAAGATACAGGTATGGGCGAGGACGTATCGAATTGCGTCCGGTATAGGGTCAGAGTAGTTTTGATGCTCTTATTTCTAAGGAGTATCGCATGTCCGGGAATCAAAATAACGCAGGGTGTTTGGGGCAGTTTCTGAAATTGATTGGCATCGAAGGACCAAAAGGTGGGAAGCCGGAAGAACCATCGGCCGAGGTGACCTACGGGATATCTAAGCGTCTGTTTTCACCAGCGGAGACCAACTTCTATCGAGTGCTGGAATCCGTGATGGATCAGGAAAATCAGCGGCTAATTGCAAAGGTGCGTCTGGCGGATGTCATCTATGTGAAGTCGGCTGCGAAGAAGCTGGCAGAGTCGAACAAGATTCGATCCAAGCATGTCGATTATGTGTTGCTCGATCGGGAGACGATGGCGCCAGTACTGGTCATTGAATTGGATGACAAATCGCACAACAGAGCGGATCGACAGGCGCGAGACAGATTCGTAGATGCCGCATTGGCATCTGCGGGGTTACCAATCCTGCGAGTGAAAGTGTCGCAAAGTTACGACACTGCTGCGCTGCGTGAACAGATCGCGGTTAAGCAGGGTGCAAGTAATGGACGATAGAGAGCCAAATGCTGTTGTCTGAGTTGATGCAACGCTATCTGGGGTGGTGTTATGGCTACTACCGGGACGCACAAGGCGAGCAAACACGCGAGGCCGTGAATATGCAGCATGCGCTTGTCCCACTGCAGGGTTACGGAACGGTAGCCTTGGATGAAATAGATGTAGATGCGGTGTTGCAAGTTCGGTCATCGATGATTAAGCGAGGACTGGCTCGGACGACGATCAACGCACGGATGGGACGTATGCGCAGATTCATACGGTGGTGTATCAGTAAGGGATACGCCGCTCCAGGTGTATTGACGATCTGGCAGGCAGTGGAGCCATTGAAGTATGGAAGATCAGAGGCAAGGGAAACTCATCCGGTTAGATCGGCTCCGGTGGATGCAGTCCAATCAACACTAGGATATTTATCGCCAACACTGCGACGCATGGTGCGATTGCAGTTGGCGACGGGGATGCGTTCTAGTGAATTGTGCGCAATGCGGTACGACCTAATCGATATGTCGCGGCCTGTGTGGATCTACACGCCAGCGAAGCACAAGACGCAGCACCTGGGCTACGAAAGGCACGTCGCCATCCTGCGGGAGAATCAACGAGAGCTACGACCGTTGAGGAAGGCGGGGTATGTATTCGTAAATCAAAGAGGCGGGACATATAACGCCCGCACATACCGCGAGGAAATAAAGAGAGCGATTAAGCGATGCGGTTGTGCCGACTGGACGCCCCACCGGCTAAGGCACAACGCGGCGACGCGGTTCGCAGAGAAAGGCGGTGTGCATGCTGCCGGGTTATTGTTAGGGCATCGTGACGTGAGATCGACGGCGGCGTATACGGATCGAGGTGCGTACGATGTACTAGAAGCAGTTGACAAAATGCGAGAATAAACTATCGACTGATAATTAAACATATTCTATATTAATGGTTGTTATAGGAGAGCAGTCATGAAACAGTATAAACCGAGGCCATATGATTGCTACGCAGGCGAAGAGAAACTCGGGCAAGAGTACACCGATACAGTATTTCAAGAGCTTGAAAGCGGTCCCGACAGAGTAGTTGCTATCGTGGGATGTTGTCTTCTAGATGACTTGCTATACGAATTCGTTAAAGATCACGCAATACCGATGGAGGCTTGCAACAAGGAAGCATACAAAAAACTGTTTTCGCCAGGTTCCCATTATCTTACAGCCTCTGCAAGAAATATATGGCTTCACTGCATGGGGCATTATGGAAAAGTGACATTCAAAAACATCGAACGCATTCAGAAAATACGAAACATGTTTGCGCATTCGATTACAGATGTGGCGGCAAATCACGCACGGCTCACGTTTGATTCAAAAGAAGTAGTGGATCAGATTAGCAAATTAGATTTTTACTCAAAGCTGGAAATTCCATATCCGCCCAATCCGGGAAACCTGTATAAATGTGAACCTAAAGTTATTTATATAAATGAAGTCGTTGCTATAGCACGATTGCTAACAGTAACTCGCGATCATTATGTGGAAGAGGACAGGTCATTTCCCACAATGCCTCTCCCCTAGTAGCCTGATAATGATATAAACGAAAGTAGATATAGATTCGCGCGTGAGGTCGCTAATGCTAATTTATGTTTGGCGTAATCTGCTTGGAACACAAAGAAAAAATGAACAAGTTGTTGACACGGTTGTGCCGATTATGCAGAATGTGAGCACAACATCCGGGTAGTTTGGAAGGCTGACACTCTACCAATTGAGTTACGCCCGCGGCGAGGACGCATCATAGCATCACCGCGGGCGGGCTCCAACGCGACCCTCTCAATCCGTATCAGAACGTGCTACCTAACTCACCGATGCCGACGCCGACGCGCCACCATCACCGTCACACCACACACCGCCAAACTCATCATCCATTGCCGTTTCCGGGTTGAGCCCTTTCTATACGAACTTCACGTGGAAATGACCGACACACACCCGATCGGCACGCACCGAGCAACGCCATCGCGCACGCGATCGCGTCGTTCGCTACGCGGCCCGAACAGATGGCTCTCTCAGAGTTCCCCCGGCACGGCGAAAGAACACCGCCCCGCAACGGCAGACGATACCCACCCCAAACACACCCCTTCGCCACTGAGTTCCAATACGTCTGTACGAATTACTCGGTGCCGCGAAGAACACGATACGCTCCGTCTTGATCCCGCGGCGTCGGCATCGCCGCGCCCATCTCCGCCTGCCATTGCCGAAGCTGCGCCAACAGCTCCGCCGCCTTGCGGGGCTGGGTCTTCGACAAGTCCCGCTTCTCGTTCGGGTCGGTCTTCAGGTTGTACAGCTCGACCCTGTCGTCGTGGTAGAACGCGATCAGCTTCCAGTCGCCCGCGCGGATCGCCGCCCCCGGCGCCCAGCCCTGCCCGTGGTAGTGCGGGTAGTGCCAACACACCGATGCGCGCCGGATCGTCAGCGGTTCGTTTCTCAATCGACTCGCAAAGCTCTCGCCGTCGGCGTGCAACGATTCCCGCTTGCCCACACCCGTCAGTTCCAACAGCGTCGGCATCACGTCCGTGCTCACGACCACCGTGTCTTCGTCGCCGCTCACACCGGGTGCTCGCACGAGCAGCGGCACGCGTATGCCACCCTCATACAACCAACCCTTGCCGCTGCGCAGCGGGCGGTTGTCCGTCGCCCAGCGCAGCCCGCCGTTGTCGCTGGTAAACACCACGATCGTGTTTTCGTCCAACCCCGCGTCCTTCAACATCCCCATCACCCGCCCCACGCTCGCGTCCACCGACCCCACCATCGACGCGTAGTCGGCCCGCACCTTGCGCTCCGGTTGAGCCGCCAGGTACTGCGGCAGCTTCCGCTCGTAGTAGTCGATCGTCTCGGGCACGCGGTGCAGCGGCGTGTGCACGTTGTAATACGAGAAATACAACAGGAACGGCTTGTCGGCATCGCGGTTCTTGATCAGCGCCAGCGCCTCGTGCGTCAGCTCCTCGGTCAGGTGCGCCCCAGCCGGATACTTGCCAGCCTCGTCCATACCCGGCATCGTCGCCCACGCGCCGTCCTCGCCCGCGAAGTACCCACCCGCGTATCCCGGGCTGCCCTTGTGCTGCCCGCCGATGTTGACGTCAAACCCCTGCTGTTCCGGGCCGAACCCGTCACCTCCCAGGTGCCACTTGCCCACGAAC
The DNA here is from genome assembly GCA_028281485.1 of Phycisphaeraceae bacterium. Classification (GTDB taxonomy): domain Bacteria; phylum Planctomycetota; class Phycisphaerae; order Phycisphaerales; family Zrk34; genus JANQHD01. The sequence goes on along the minus strand of JANQJT010000276.1, from coordinate 764 downwards.
CACGTCTGATACCCCGCTTGCTTCATCACCTCCGCCAGCGTTACCTCTTCTAGCGCCAACTCATCGCGATCGCGCGGCTGATTTAACCGGTGATCCTTGATCGACCGCTCACGCATCCCCGGAATCCAGTCCGTGATGTTCACACGAACCGGGTGTCGTCCCGTCAGCAACGCCGCGCGCGTCGGTGAACACACCGCTCCCGACGCGTAAGCGGACGTGAACCGTACCGACTGCTCGGCCAGCGCCGCGATGTGCGGCGTCTCGTAGTAGTCCTGCCCGTAAGGCTCGATGTCACGCCAACCCATGTCATCGACAAGCAACACCACCACGTTCGGTCGCGTCGCTTGCTCCGATGCACACCCTGTTGATGCACACAGCAACAACACACCCAACATTACTCCGGTAACCACGCTGCGCCGCATTGACAATCCTCCTGTGCCTCGTTTGACGGTGACACGATTCTACAGAACCTATCCGTACACGTCTTACGATCGACGGATACTCGTCTGCGCAAGTAAAAACCCCGGCTCGGGGCCGGGGCTCGCGATCTCGGTCGAATCGAAGGGATCAGTGCCTCCTCAAACCCCGACGGGCTTCGAACCGATCAGCTCGTTTTGCACGGGAATCGCCTCGGTCAGCACGTTCACGAACACCTCGGCCGGCGTTCCCAGGGCGCTGATGCTCGCCTGGAGTTCGTCTGGATAGTGCGCCAGCACCGGCTCGGTCTCCGCACGGTAGACGTCCCAGCGGTGACGGATCACGTC
>JANQJT010000239.1 GCA_028281485.1 Phycisphaeraceae bacterium | reverse complement strand
CCGCGCGCGTCGACGAGGGGGTACTTGAGGTACCAGAAGTGGCCGTCGATCTCCTGCATCTCGACTTCGTCGTCGGCCAGCGCGGTTTGCGTGGCCGGGTCCCAGTTGACCAGTCGCTTGCCGCGGTAGATCAGTCCGTCCTTGAACAGCTGGAAGAACGCCTCGCGCACGGCCTTGGCGCGTTGTTCGTCCATGGTGAACGCCTGGCGTCGCCAGTCGCAGCTGCAGCCCATGGCCTTGAGCTGACCGGTGATGGTGGCTTCGTATTCGTCCTTCCATTGCTGGATGAGTTTGACGAACGCGTCACGCTCGAAATCGGTGCGGCGTTTGCCCTGGTCTGCGAGGACGCGTTTTTCGACGACGGTCTGCGTGGCGATGCCGGCGTGGTCGGTGCCGGGCAGCCAGATGGCGTTGTCTCCGGCCATGCGTCGCCAGCGGATGAGCACGTCCTGGAGTGTGTTGTTCAGGGCGTGGCCGAGGTGGAGTGCGGCGGTGACGTTGGGGGGCGGGATGACGATGGCGTAGGGCGGGCCGGGGTGGTCGGGTTCGGCGTCGAAGGCGTTGTGGTCGGCCCAGAGCTGGGCGATCTCGTCCTGGACGGATTCGGTTTCGTAGGTTTTGGCGAGTTGATCGGTCATGGCGTGTGTAATCGATAAAGCGGCGTGACAGACGGTCCGCGGGCAACGGATCGGGCGGGTGTGGGACGCAAGAGTATAACTTCTAGCCGACGGTGCGGGTCACCCGCTCAGCTAACCGCCACGCTGAGGGCGGCGGGGGAAGGATCGAGATGGGAAATGCTCGCGGTCATGGTGCTGGAGAGTATATCGGCCGGGTGGGGGTGGACCAAGAGCGATTTGGCGGCGGCGGGGAGCAGGGGTAGGCTTAGGGGCATGTCGAAGCCCAACAGCAAGTGGCACATCGTGCTGGTGATCGTGATCGTGGTGATGGCGGGTCTGGCCAGCTACCTGGCGTTGCAGGCGAACCGTCAGAAGCAGTTGCCGCGCGGCGGGCCGGAGACGTGGGACGCGCAGACGCAGCGGATGGTGCTCGATCGGCACACGGTGGTGACGGAGCTGATCAACACGGCGCAGCTGGTCGAGGCGCGGCAGCTGCTGGATGAACACCTCGAACAGTTTCCCGCTGACCCCGTCGGTCACGAGCTGCTGTCGAGGGTGCTGTTGAACCTGGGCGCAGCGGGAGAGGCGTACGAAGCGGCGGCCCGGTCGCTGGAGATGCGCGACGACAACGCGGAGTTGCACTTCTGGGCGGGCACGATCTGCGAGAGTATGCCGGACCGCTTGGACGATGCGCTGGGGCATTACCTCAAGGCGGCGGAGCTGGACGGCGAGTCGATCGCCGCGGCGCGGTATCACCTGGCGATCAGCAACGTGTCGATGAAGCGGCGCGACGCCGACTTGGCGCAGTTTCACGCGCTCAAGACGCTGGCGATCGATCCGGACGAGCACCGTGCGTATCGCATGTTGGCGGAGGCGGCGGCGAGCCGGGGGCAGCTCGACTCGGCGGTGGAGCAGATCACGATCGCGCTGGATCTGGCGCCGGCCAACAGTGTCGAGGCGTTGGTTTATACGGTGCGTCGCGTGACTTTTTTAA
>JANQJT010000228.1 GCA_028281485.1 Phycisphaeraceae bacterium | reverse complement strand
GATCCGCGATCCGACGGGCACGATCGTGCCGACCGGGTCGGGGGGCACGGCAGACAACCGCATGCTCAGCCACATCGACATCTCCGCCACCAGCCTCTCGCTAGCGGGCGCGACCATCCCGTCGCACATCCAGGGCGTGGATTTCTCCAGCCCGAGCTTCCCCGGTCGCGACGCGGTGTTTGCCGCGAAGGACCGCCTGGACGGCGTGGTCGACCGCGTGCGCAGCGTGCAGGTGGGCAACATGAAGCTCATCCGCAACTTCGATCCGGGCACGCCCTACATGCTCGGTGACATCAAGGAGAGCGCCTACAAGCACAAGCAGTACCCGGTGCACACACTGATGAAGGTGATGAACGGCCGCGGCTTGCTGACCGAGGGCCAGGCTCGGTTCCTCACCGACAGCCGACCTGAGTACGAGTTGTACGACCTGTCTGCCGACCCCAATGAGTTCACTAACCTTGCTGATGACCCGGCGTATGCCGCGACTTTGGCTGACCTGCAGTCGCGCCTCGATCAGTGGGTGATCGACACCGGCGACATGGGCGGCAACTTCGACCCCGACGCCGTCAGCGAATACAACTCGATGCGGAACACCTACCAGAACACGCTGACCAATCGCGTCGCGCCCGACGCGACGGATTACGAGTACCTCGAGTGGTGGGCCAACGAGTACGGCGTGCCGCTGAACCTGGCACAGACCACGCCCGATGCCGACCAGGTGAGGCTGCCGAACAAGTCGTGGGACAACACGTCGCTGAACAACGGCGCGTGGAACACGAGCACGCCGCAGGGCTGGACGGAGGCTTTTTCCACCGTCGTGCAGAACATGACCGCCAGTCAGATGGCGGACGAGTCACACGACGGCGCAAACGTGCTGATCCTCAACTCTGATAACGGTCGCACACGCTGGGCGATGGACGACAACTGGGGGAACCTGGTGGAGTTCGGCGAGGCGCTGGAGTGGGAAATCGACCTGGAGCTGTGGGTCGGTCGGCGTTCGGACAGCCAGGGCGTTGACCCCGGTGTGCTGGAGGTCTCGCTGCAAAACGCGGCGGGCGACAAGGTGCTCGTCGAGGTCTTCGACCTGGACAACCAGGTCGCGCAGGGCACGTGGGAACAACAGCTCTACACGTTCCACGTCACGCAAGACGTGATCGCCGCGGCGGGTGTCGGTGAGCAGCTTTACATCGCGGTGGAAAACATCGTCACGGGTACGACGAACAACAAGAACGCCCGCGTGTTGCTCGATGACCTGAGCATGTCGATCGATGCACCGATGCGCGGCGACTTCGACAAGAGCGGCGCGGTCAACGCGGTCGATGTCGACGCCCTGTTTGCACAGGACGGCACGGTCATCCCGCTGGTCAGCCTCTACGACCTGGAAAAGGACAACCTTATTATCGCCACGCCCAACGCGACCGACAGCGACATGGACATCCTCATCCGTGACGTGCTCGGCACCGAGTACGGCGACGCGTCGCTCGACCAGATCGTGAATCCCACGGACCTGGCGGCGCTGACGCTCAATTGGTTGCAGCCCGGCGGCTGGGCCAACGGCGACTTCGACGGCAACGGCACCGTCAATCCCACCGACCTGGCGATGCTGACGCTGAACTGGCTGGTCGACAACACCGACACCAGCACGGGCGGTGGCGGCAGCGGCGGCGGCGGTATCCCCGAGCCGGGCAGCCTGGCGCTGCTGGCGATCGGTGGGGCGGGGTTGATGATGCGTCGTCGAGCCGGCCGATCGTAAGCGATCGCGTTGTGACGGTTGTGGGATTTGTGTCGGAATGAATCGACACGGATTGTGCGAGTTTCGCTTCCGATAGATGACTTTGGGGCGTTTGGATGCATCAATGATCCGGTGCCTCATGTCTTTTCTCAATCTCAGCCGAGCGCGTTGAAGCCCGGACTTGGTTATCGGGCGGGGCGTGACCTTCACAGCTTAACACCCTTGAACTACCAATCGCTTTTTTTGGACAAAAAACGCATATCACTGCGGCGATATGTTAAAATAGAAAAAATAGGTTAAATGGTGAAGAGATTTGTCGGGGGTCTCCGATGGTTAGTTCTGTCAAATGGACACCACCGCCCGGCAGGGATGTCGGGGCAACAACGAGAGAGTTGGCCGAGCCGATCACGGACGAGTGCGCTGCGGACCAAGGCAACGAAAGGCATCATCACCATGAGCAAGCAAGCCCTCGTCGAACGGTTCTTCGAAGTCCTCATCAGCGGTGACCGGGCCGGCGCCCGCGCGATTGTCGAGGAGTGCATCGACGCCGACGCGCCCGCCGATCAGATCATCGAGCAGCTGTTTTGGCCGACGCTGTCGCACATCGAGCAGCTGTTCCGCAACGATCAGCTGTCCGTGCTCAGCCACAACTGCGCCACCCGGTTGCTGCGCATGCTGACCGACCAGATGCAGATGAGACTGCCCGTCGGAGAGTCGAACGGCAAGAGCGTCTTGTTCCTGTGCGGCCTGACCGAGCCGAACGAGCTGGCGGGCCAGATGGGCGCCGACCTGCTGGAGGCGGCGGGCTTCGGCGTGACGTTCGCCGGCGGGGGTGTGGCCAACGACGAGATCGTCTCCACGCTGAGCCAGGCCGAGCCCGATGCGCTGGTGCTGTTCAGCAGCGTGCCGCAGGACCTGCCCAACATCCGCGTGTTGATCGATCAGCTTCACGACATGGGTGTGTGTCCGAAGCTGCAGATCGTGGTCGGCGGCGGCGTGTTCAACCGGGCCGAGGGCTTGGCGGAAGAGATCGGCGCCGACGTGTGGACCGACAGCCCCAGCGGCCTGGTTGCGACACTCAACAACAAGTCCGAGCAGCGCATGGGCGCCGACCAGCGGACGGTGGGTCGCCGCCGTCGTCAGGGTCGCGCCGCCTGACGCATCGCGTACACAAGCCACGTTACGGTTATATCTGTGCTCCGAAAACCCCGCACGTCGCGGGGTTTTCTGTTTGGTCGATCACGACTCGGGCAGTTCGTTTGGCACAGGCGAAGGGGGCGGGGCTTGGCCGAGCAGGTGATTGACGATGCGGGTGGTGTGGATGTGACAGTTTTCGAGGAAGACGGTGTAGCGGTTTTGTGTGCCCGCGGTGGCGGTGCCGGCCACGTAGACGCCGGGCGCGTTGGTCTGCATCGTGTCGGGATCGAAGGCGGGGGTCTCGTTGTCGCCACTCAGCTCGATGCCCAGTTGCTTGAAAAGCGACATGTCGGCCACAAACCCCGTCGCCAGCAGGACGAAATCGGTTTCGATGTCGAACGTGGAACCGTCTTCGGTGTGTCGCACGGTGACGCGACCGGGTGTGATCTCGACGGGTTCGCAGCGGTAGTGGCATGCGATCTCGTCGCGTTGGATGCGGCCGATCAATTCCGGCAGTAGCCAGTACTTGACGTGTTTTTTGTCGAACGCGTCGCGACGGTACGCCATGGTGACATCGACGCCTGCGTGATAACAGCGCAGGGCGGCCTCGGCGGCGCTGTTCTTGCCGCCGACGATGAGCAGGCGGCGCTGGAAATACTTGTGTGGGTCTTCCAGCACGTGGGTGACGTTCGGCAGGTCTTCGCCGGGGATGCCCAGTTGCTTGGGCGTTTCGGTGTCGCCGACGGCGAGCACGATTCTTTGGGCGCGATACGTGGTTGTCTGGTCGGCGCTGGTGGTGGTCAGCAGGAAGCCGTCGCCGTCGGGTTTGATGGATTCGACGCGTGTGTGTGTGTGGACCTTCAGGTCGTGTGTGGTGACGACGGTGCGGAGGTAGGCGAGGTATTGCTCGCGCGTTGCCTTGGCCTGGTCGGGTGTGAGCAGGGGGACGCCGGCGATGGCGACCGGGCCGGACCCGACGATCGCGACGGGATAGGTCTTGTTGGCGGAGTCGTCAGGCATAGCGGCGATTCTACAGAATTGCCGCGTGGCGGGGCGGTTTGGTCTTTTTGTTAAAAATCCCAGACGGGTCGGCGTCTGATGAGTGGGCCGAGTGCTTTGGGTGATTGGAGGCAAGCGGTGATAGCGAAGCAATGGATCGTCGGGTTGGTTGGCGGATTGGTGTTGTTGGGCGTCGTGATGCGGAGTGAGGCAGAGGTGATGATCTGGCGATCGGATCACGTGAAGGTGAGTTACGAGGGGATCGACGAGAGCCAGGCCGCGGCGATCGGTGGGGTGGTCGAGGCGGCGCGGGACGCGGCGATCGAGCGGTACGGCGTGGACCTGCCCGATACGATCACCGTCAGCGTCACCTGCAACGGCCGCCAGCGCGTGCGCCTGTTTACCGACGGCCACGACCGCATCACGCTGACGCTTCGGCGCAAGCAAGACCTCAATCGCCCGTCGGCATCGGGCATCTTCAACCTATACGGCTTGTGTCACGAGGTCGGTCACATCGCGATGTATCGCACGCTCAAAGAGCGGCGCTGGATGAGTCACGCCGCGGCAGAGGGCTGGGCACACTACATGGGATCGCACCTGGTCGACATGGTGTACGACAAGCTTGGCGATGACGGCTGGTGTGATCCGTACGACTACCGCGTCGACGGCACGAAGCGTTTGGAGGCGCAGTGGCGCATGGACGGTGTGCGACAGCCTACCGTTGAGGGCGCGGAGCTGTGGCATCAGCTGGTTGGGTTGATTGGCGACAAGCAGGTACCCGTGCTGTTTAAGGCGTGGCAGGAGACGAAGGTCGATCCGACCGATCCCGGTGCGGCGCTGCGGAAGACGCTGGTTGGTTTGTATGACGATGAAAAGATTGCCAAGTGGTGGAACGGGGCCGAGTCGCGGCTGGTGGTCGTCAGGCCGGCCAGCGCGTTTGCGGTGAGGACGGCGAAGAAGAGCGAGATGTTGAATCGGCCGGTCAAGGTGATCCACGACGACGGCAAGCCGGCCGGCAAGCGATCGATCGCCGGTAGCGGACACGCGGTGACCTTCGAGTCGCCCGGTGCCGATTGGTATCTCACACAGGTGCGCGTCCACGGTTCGCGGTACGGCCATCCGCGTCCGCCGGCGGAAGACTTCCGTGTGACGCTGTGTGACGCGGACGGCAAGACAATCCGCGAGTTCACGTATCCGTACGCACGGTTTGCGCGGGGGACGCCGCGCTGGGTGGTGCTGCCGATCGAGCCGACGGAGGTGCCGAATCGTTTTGTGGTGTCTGTCGATTTCAATCCGACCGGGACGAGGGGCGTGTTTGTCTCGCACGACGCAGAGAGCGACGGCCCGTCGTCGACGGGCTTGCCGGGGCGGAAGTTCGCGCGGTTTGCCAACGGCGACTGGCTGATCAACATCAGCCTGGATCAACACAAGTCAGCCGATGCGCTGAAGCCGGCCCCATAAGAAACAACCCCGCGCGTACGGGGTTGTGGTAAGTCAAAGAAGTATGATCCGATTCAGATCATGCCCTGTTGCTTGGCGTAGTCGAAGACGCCGCCGGCATCGATGATGGGCTTGACATCGCCGAGGGGGGCCAGCTCGTAGGTCTTGTTCTGGGTGTGGTTGGTGAGGGTGTTGGCTTCGACGTCGATTTCGCAGTCGTCGCCGGTGTGAATCTCTTCGACGAGTCGCTGGGTGGCTTCGCAGGGCACGAGGTAGCCGCCGTTGACGCAGTTGCGGAAGAAGATGCGGGCGTAGAACTCGGCAACCACGGCCTTGGCGCCGGCCTCGGCCAGGGCGAGGGGGGCGTGTTCACGGCTCGAGCCGCACCCGAAGTTCTTGCCGCCGATGAGGATGGTGTATTCGCTGGTGAACTCGTTTTCGGGAACAAAGGGGATGTTGCCGTCGGGCAGGCCGCGCTGACCGGCGGGGACGCCGACGTTGGCGTACATGCCGAAGTACTTGCGTTCCTCGGGGTCGGCGGGGTTATACATCAGATACTGGGCGGGGATGATCTGGTCGGTGTCGATGTCGTCACCGAGGACGTAGGCCTTGCCGCGGATGGTCTGGCTCATGGTGTGGCTCCTGTCGGGCGAGCCGCAGAGTATAGCCCGCGTCTTCGGGCGAAGGCAACGGAGGGCGAAAAACAGCGATATCCGCGCAAGTTGTTTATAGAAATAACTTTATATTCTTTGGTTTGACACGGGGCGCTAATTTTTCTACAATCGCGGTTTCACCAGTTTTAAAGAGAATCGCTATGCCCTCCACAACGCGTAAGCGCAACGCCACCACCAAGAAAAAGCGGACCACAGCTACCCGGGGCCGGGGTTCTGCAGGCGCAAGCAACGCCAATTTCACGACTTACAACACCGCCTTGCGCTGGCTCTTCGATCACACCGACTACGAGCGCATGCGGAAGGTGCGATACAACACGACCACGTTCAACCTCGATCGCATGCGGAAGCTGCTGAAGTGTCTGGGCAATCCCCAGGAGCAGTTGAAGGTGGTCCACATCGCCGGCAGCAAGGGCAAGGGCTCGACGTGTGCGATGCTCGAGAGCATGCTGCGGGCGTGCGGTTTCACCGTCGGCCTGTACAGCTCGCCGCACCTGATCGACCTGCGTGAGCGCATCCAGATCAACGGCCAGATGGTCGGGCAGGCCGAGCTGACCAACATCCTCAAGACCATCGCGACCAAGACCAAGCGTTGGCCGGTGTCCGATCGACCGAGCTTCTTCGAGATCATGACGGCTGCGGCGGTGGCGCACTTCGCCGAGCAGGCGGTGGACATCGCGGTGTTCGAGACGGGCCTTGGCGGTCGCCTCGACGCGACCAACGTGCTCGATCCGCTGGTGTGCGGCATCACGCAGATCAGCTTCGACCACACCGAGATCCTCGGCAAGGACCTGGCGTCGATCGCGCGTGAGAAGGCGGGCATCTTTAAGAAGGACGTGCCGGCGATCACCGTGCAGCAGACGCCGGAGTGTGCGGCGGTGTTGCGTGAGGTGGCTGAGGAAGTCGGCGCGCCGCTGGAGTTTGCCGGCGAGGAGATCGAGTTCAGCTATCGCTTCGAGGCCAGCCGCGAGCTCGGTCCGCACACGCGTGTGTGTCTGACCACGCCGCAGGCTCACTACGAACACCTTCCCGTGCCGCTGAAGGGTGAGCACCAGGCGCTGAACTGCGGTTTGGCGCTGGCGATCCTCGATAAGCTGCGCACAACCGGATTCGATGCGCCCGAACCCAAGATCATCGAGGGGCTGAGTCAGACGGTGATCCAGGGTCGGATGGAGCTGGCCTGGCCCGAGCCGCGCATCCTGCTCGACGGGGCTCACAACGCCGCGTCGATGACGGCCCTGATCCGTGCGATCGGCGCGCACATCCCGTACGACTCGCTGGTGATGATCTTCGGTTGCGCCCAGGACAAGGACGTGGCGGGCATGCTGGAGCAGGTGAATCTCGGTGCGGACAAGATCATCT
>JANQJT010000215.1 GCA_028281485.1 Phycisphaeraceae bacterium | reverse complement strand
GGCCTGAGCGTCATGCGCTGGCAGGACGAGTGCGGCCTGCACATCAAGCCCTTCGAGATCGCCGCCAGCGGCGCCGCCTGCCTCGCCCAGCGACGCGACGGCATCGACGATCTCTACACCGACGGCAGCGAGATCGTCACCTTCAACAACCTGCCCGAAGCCAACGAACGCGTGGCGTACCTATTGCAGGTGCCCGAGCAGATCACCGCCATCGCCGAGGCCGGTTACCGCCGCACCGTCGAAGAACACACGTGGACGCAGCGGATGCAGACCCTGTTGAACGTGATCGCCGACGCCCGCGCCCAGCAGGCCGACGGCCCCCCCGCCAGCGCCGCATAAGCTACACTGTGCGGCTATGAGCGACTCGAAACCCTACCGTGACCTGATCGAACACTGGAAGAAGCTGTCGGCCGTCCGCACGTCCGCGAGCCTGCTGGAGTGGGACCAGCAAACCCACATGCCGCCCGGCGGCGCCGCCTACCGCGGCGAACAGATGGCGACGCTGGCGTCGATCGCGCACGAGATGACCATTGACACACGGGTGGGTGAGTGGTTGGCCGAGTGCGAAGCCGACATCGATCTGATCAGCGACGCCGGCTCAGACTCCGCCGCGAACTTGCGTGAGATCCGCCGCGCCTACGACCACGCCACCAAGCTTCCCGCGGAGCTGGTCAACGAGATGGCGCGGGCCCAGTCCGCCGCGTTTGTCGCGTGGGAAAAGGCGAAGGGCGCCAACGACTACGCGATCTTCAAGCCACACCTGCAGACGATGATCGATCTGAACCGCAGGCAGGCCGAGTGTTTCGGCTGGTCGGACGACGGCGAGCCGTGGGATGCGCTGGCGGACCTGTACGAAGCGGGCATGACGGCGAAGATGGTCGAGGGCGTGTTCACGCCGCTGCGCGAGCAGCTCGTGCCGCTGATCGATCGGTTGCTCTCCACCGGCAAGGACGTGCGCGGCACGTTCGACGACGTGGCGATCCCGCGCGATGCGCAGATGCGATTCGTCCGCATGGTGTCCGACCGGCTCGGCTTCGACTACCAGCGCGGCCGCATCGACCTGGCCCCGCACCCGTTCTGCAGCGGCACGCACTGTCACGACGTGCGGCTGACCACGCGTTTCCAGGACACCGTGCTCACCGACGGGCTCGGCTCGACCATGCACGAGTCCGGCCACGGCATGTACGAACAGAACCTCCCGGCCGACAAGATCGGCACGCCCGCCGGTCACGCCGTGGGGCTGTCGATCCACGAGAGCCAGTCGCGCCTGTGGGAAAACCACGTCGGCCGATCGCTGGCGTTCTGGCGTTGGGCGCAGCCGAAGCTGAGCGAGTACTTCGGCGACGCGTTCGCCAACCACACCGCCGAAGACGGCTACGCGTCGTGCAACGCCGTGCAACGCTCGCTCATCCGTGTCGAGGCCGACGAGGTCACCTATCACATGCACATCATGATCCGCTTCGAGCTGGAGCGGCTCATGCTCGCCGGCGAGCTGAGCGCCGAAGACGTGCCGGAGGCGTGGAACGCGCGCTACCGCGAGTACCTCGGCATCGACGTGCCCAGCGACGCCAGGGGCTGCATGCAGGACGTCCACTGGTCGTACGGCTCGATGGGTTACTTCCCCACGTACACGCTCGGCAGCCTCTACGCCGCGCAGTTCTTCGCCACGGCACAGAACGAACTGGGCGACACCGACGCGATGTTCGCCGCGGGCAATTTCGCGCCGCTCAAGGACTGGCTGACCGAGAAGATCTACAGCGTCGGCCATCTCTACGACAGCGAGACGCTGTGTGAACGTGTGACCGGCTCGAAGCTGTCGGCCGAGCCGTTCATGCAACACATCCGCGGCAAGCTGCTGCCGCTGTACGGCTTGAATTGATTGCGAGAACTCAGCCCTCGTAGCCGTTGGTCACGGCGACGAGCTGATTGAGCGCGCCCAGCGCCTTGGCGTCGTCGATCGCCGCACCCGACTGGACGAATCCGTCTTTCAGGTCTTCCGCCTGACCCGCGACGACCAGCGCCGCGCCGGCGTTGAGACAGACGATGTCCCGCGCCGGGCCCTTCTGCCCGCCCAGCACGTCGCGGATCACCGCCGCCGACCGCTCGACGCTATCGACCTTCAGTTCATCCAACGGTGTCACGTCCACACCGATATCCGCGGGGTTGAACGTGGTGGTGGTGACGCTGCCGTTGTGGGCGGTGCTGATGCGTGTCGTGTCGTGCAAACCGATCTCATCGAGACCCGAGCCGTGCACGACCATCGCGTGTTCACTGCCGAGCGAGGCGAGCACCTCGGCGATCGGTTCGGTCAGGCCGGGATCGAACACACCCATAACCTGGCGACGAGCGCCGGCGGGATTGGTGAGCGGGCCGAGCACGTTGAACAGCGTGCGAAATCCCAGCTCCTTACGCGGACCGATCGCGTGCTTCATGGCCGGGTGATGAGCCGGGGCGAAGCAGAAACAGATGCGCGCCGATTCCAGACAGCGCGTCAGTGTGTCACCGTCGACATCCAGCTTTACGCCCAACGCCTCAAGCACCTGCGACGAGCCGGACTTGCTAGTGACCGAGCGGTTGCCGTGCTTGGCCACGTGTGCGCCCGCGCCCGCGGCGACGATGGCCGCTGCGGTGGACACGTTAAACGTGCCGGCGTGATCCCCGCCCGTGCCGCAGGTGTCGATCACCGTCATCCCATCGGGCACGGTGACCGCGGTGGCGTGCTCGCGCATGACGCGCGCGGCGCCGGTGATCTCCGAAACCGCCGGCCCGCCGGCCCGCACCTGCATCGCCGCCAACAGCGCCCCGATCTGCGCCCCGGTCGCGCGTCCGGTCATCATGATCTCGAACGCCTCGTAAGCGTCTTGCTCGCTAAGGGTTGCGCCCTGGCTTAGCGTCTTGAGGTACGGCTGAAGTTCGATCAGATCGCTCATCGCTATCTCCGAAGCGGCCCCGAGCCGCGTATAAACGTGCATCGATTGACGAAACAGAGGCACTTTACCCGATCAGGTCATACAGGACGATATCGCGAGTCGGGCGCGACGGTCTATCCACCGAAGCCGCCCGATCGCTGCAAGCATTGCGGCTGAACGGCCTGTGCCCGTACAATTCCGTGGGCGTGATCTAGGGAGATTTACACAACGTGTTATATATTCACCACATCCGTCAGGCCGGACTGATTGCGGTACTGGGCCTGCTGATTCTGGCAACGCCGGCGATCGGCCAGACCGACGCCGACCGCCTCCGCCAGATCGAGCAGCAGCTACGCGACGCCGAGACACGCTACGTGCTCAAGGCCAACCCGTCGCTGTCCATCACCGAACGCGCCGTGCTGGAATACGGCGCCCTGGTGAGCTTCGGCTTCCTCGCCGCCGACGACACCTCCGCCAACACCCGCATCCTCCGCCAGACCGACGGCCGCGTGTACGGCCGACTCAGCGTCGACGGCGTGCACGAGGTGTTCGGCCGACTGCGCTTCCTCTACGACGACTTCAACACCGGCGACAGCTTCCGCGCCGGCGACGGCGACCGCTTTAACGCCCCCATCGGTGGTCGTACTTGTACCAGTAGCGATCACCGA
>JANQJT010000207.1 GCA_028281485.1 Phycisphaeraceae bacterium | reverse complement strand
CGACCCGCCAACATCACACGCGACAACACCGCTTCCGTCGCGCCCTGGCTGCGGACCAGCGGATTGTCCATCGCCACCGCACCCATCGGCTCCACGTCGCCGCGCATCACCTGACGCTGCACATACCCGATCACCACCACCACCAGGATCGCCGCCACCACACGCCACGGCAGGGGCCGACCCAGCAGCGCCCGCCCCTCCAGCCGGCGCAACCCGCACTCGACCAGCGCCATCATCGGCGCAAGCAGATACCCCGTCTCCTTGCTCAACCCCGCCGCCAGCACCACCAACCCCAACCACACCGCCCGCCACCACGTCACGTTTCCACGCCAACGCAACCACAGCAACAACCCCATCACCGTAAAGCCCAGCGCCAGCGTGTCCGCGCGCCCCACCGTCGACGCCACCACCTCCGTGTGCACCGGCTGGGCCGCGAACGCCAACCCCATCAACCACCCCGCCGCCGCGCCCCTGCGCCGGCCCCCGCTACCGACCTCCACCAACCGGCGTGTCAGGTGTGCCGCACCGGCGCACAACGCCATGAACAACGCCAGGTCGACCGCGTGAAAGACATTGAACACGACCTGCCCGTCCCGCATCACCGGCCCGCGCCCGTGCAGCTGCACCTGAACCCAGTACGTGAACTGCGTCAGCGGTCGCGAGATCGGCAGCCACGCCCCGTCTTCCCACCACTGCGCCCCCCACACCTCCAGCCCGAACCACGGGTCCTCCAGGCGCGAGTCGACGTTCACGATGATCAGGCCGTCGTAAACGTAGAAGTGATCGATCACCGGTGAAAACAGAAGCAGCGCAAGCAGCGCCGACGCCAGCGGCGCCGCCCAGGGCCCGCTCAACACCCCCCCCTTACGCCAACGCCCGTGTTCTTCTTGCATCAGCCCATCTTACGGCATCGCCGCCCGCATCTCACACCACAGGCCAAACAAAAAATCGGCCGCCCCGAAGGACGGCCGACGTGTCATCGCAATCTCGGATCAAGCCTCGCGTGATTCACACGCGGGCCTCAGATCGCTGAAGATCATTAGCTACCCGCCAGGTTGTTGCTGCCGCCGTTACCGTTGATCGGAATCAGCATGACGTTGATCGCACCGGGGCCGGTATTGCCTGCGCCAAAGTTGTTACCGAGGCTGGGGTTGGCAGGGCTCTCTTCGGTGTTCAGGTTGGGCGACGCACCCGACATGCGGCTGTCACCGGCGTAGACGTTGTCGTTGCTGGGACCGACGAACGGGTCTTCGCTGAACTCCGCGTGACCGTCACCGAAACCGAAGCTCTGACCCTCCTGGGCGTGGTTCGAGCTGTTTGACTTCAACTCAACCTCGTCCTGCTGCACGGGGGTGGTGCCCGTGGTGTCCAACTTGGTCAGGCTGTGACGGTCGGCGTCGTTGTTGTCGTTGTCGTCGCCGAGGTAGATCCAGTTACCGGACGCGCGCGAGCTCCACTGACGGCGAGCCTCGGTGTGGTACATGTTGAGCGGGGAGTAAGAGATGTGATCGGAGTTCTTGAAGTCCCAGGTGTGGGCCAGCGGGGCCTGGTTGCCGCCGGTGCGGGTCAGCGGGTCCTTCGTATCGACCGTGGCCGGGTTCACGAAGATCTTCTGGCTCGCCGCAGCGTCACGCACGAGGATCCAGAGGCTGGCGGTGATGTTGTTCGACATGCTGCCGGTCGTGCCGGGGCTGCTGGTAGACGACGTGTCACCGTGGCTGAAACCGGTGGCGGCGCCGCCGGCGTTGCGGCTGCCTGCGACCGGGAACGCGCTGTTTTGCTCCTGGGCGTAGATCATCATCGACTGCACCAGGCTTCGCACGTTCGCGGCGCTGGTCGTCCGGTACGTGATCTCACGGGCGCGGTTCAGCGCCGGCAGCAGAATGCCCAGCAGCAGCGCGATAATCGCCACCACCACGAGCAGTTCCACAAGCGTAAATCCTTGCTTCTTCATGTCATGACTCCTTCAAGTCAACAAAAAGTATGAATGATTCCGTATCCTCTTCGCGTCAAGCCGGTTCGGGTGCGGATGACACATCCGCGCGGCCCCGCAGGTGGACAGACCCGTACAATCCGTCCGGCTTGTCGCTCGATGCCGATGCCAACCGCGATGCGAATGAACGACAACCCATCCACATCGCAAAACCATTCGCCTCAAACGATAAACCATCGCTTGTGACGACTGGCTAAACCCGGAATGGCAATCGGAAGGATTCGGTAGGTGGCGAATAATATGCCCGCGGTGCGAGCAATAAGGTAGGAATTATGACAGTTGCCTCCTGCCTTCTGCCTTGCCAATCACCTATAAGAGTAGCAATCACACCATACCCGGTCAATCACTCCCTACCGCATGACACACTTTCTTTACGCGTTTTGCGCAATGGCGATCGGCGACTCAAACCGCCTTCACCCTCTTATTTTCCAGCTGGTGACGTCAGATCGTCGATTTCGACCGGATCAAAACCCTCTTGGACCTCCTGCTGGGCCTCCATCGCCGCCTTCTGCTCCTCCGCCATCTCCACCAGGGCCAGGCTCGCATCGGCAAAATCGCGGACGACCCCCGACGGCTCTCGCAGCGCCGCGGTCAGCACCGGGTGATCCGACTGCTTCACACGCGTGGCGATATAAGCGACACGCACGTCCACCCGATCGCTCTGGGCGGCCCGCTCCAGGATCGCAGAAAAGTGCTCTTCGCCGAACTCACGACGCGGCACCGACATCACCGCCAGCGCCTGCTGGATCGGCGTCAGCGTCGCAAAACGCTCCGACATCGCCTCGGCAATCTTCGGCACGTGCACCATGCGCGTCTCGTCCTCGTTCGCCCCGCCCGCCCAAGGCCCGAGGATCACCATCGCCAACAACGCCTCCTGGTCGTCGGCGCCGCCGATCTGACGGATCAGTCCCTCCACCGCCTTGTCGTTGATCGCCGTGGCGCGACGCGACATGTTGCGGAACTGCGTCGTCGTGCCCATCAGCCCGCTGCGCACCCCGCCGATCTCCGTGATGTACGGATTCAGCACCGCCACCACGTCCAGCTGCACGTGGCTCGTCGGAACGCCCGACAAAATCGCCCCGATCGGGTGCGTCGTCTCCAGCGGAATGGTCAGCGACATCACGCTGCCGCTATCCAGACGAAGCCGACGATGCAGATCGATCGTCAGCGGTCCAAGCGACGAAGCAGGCTCCATCCCCGCCTTCACCTTCGGCAGCAACATCAGCTGCGTCGGCACCGTCCCACCCAACCCCAGCGACAACGGACGCTGCGACACGTTACGCAGCTGCACCGAGACCTCGAAAGGCTCACCCAGTCGCGTCAGCTGCTTCACCGGCTCAACCTTCAACTGCAGGTAACGCATCGGGTTCGCTTCCATCTCGAGCATCGGCCCGGGAAGCTTCCCGAATAAACGCGCCAGCAGCACCCGATCTTCACTCTCGGGAAAAACAACGCCCAGATCGCGCAACCGCGACACCGCCATGAGACCAAAGATGTCCTCGGGCGATCGCTGCGCGACCGACATCAGCAGCCGCACACGCTCTCCGTCCCCATGCTCCGCAGGAAGCAGCGCCAAACCCAGCGCCGCGCGGTGATCGATTTCCTTGATCGGTTCCAGCGTCGACCGGGCCGCCTCCGCATCACCCTCGCGCACCGCCAGCCAACCGCGCAGCACGTCCTGCTTCGCGCCGCTGGCCGCCTCGATCCGATCGATCAGCCCCGGCACGGCGCCCAGGCTCTTGTTCAACAAGAGGTGACTCCACACCAGGTTGGCCATCGCCACCGTGTCCTGCCCGCCCTCTGTGCGATCGATCAGACGCTTCTCGATCCGCGCGTGCAGCGTCGTCAGGTCGCCGGGATTCGGCTTCGACGTCAACACCGCCGCCTTCAACATCAACACGTCCACCGGCGGCCAGTCATCGCTCTGCTCAGCGACCGGGTCGCGCGGCGGATCAAGAATGTCCAGGATCGTCTGCGCCGTCTCGAAGTTGCCATCGCCCCACGCCGCCAGAATCGTCGACTGCAACAGCGTCACATCCGGACTGCCCCCAAGCTTCACGCGCAGCTCCGCCGACTTGCTCAGCCACAAAAACGCCTCGCCGTACAGCCCGTACGCCAGCAGCGTGTTGCCGATCCCCTCGTGCGTATTGGGGTCCAGCGGGTCGGCGTTGAAAAGCGTAAACAGCGCCGCCGCCTTGTCCGACAGCGCCGCGTCCGGATCGACCGAGATCGCGCTGAAAGTCGCCGCGGCCGCGGCCTTGTTGGTCGGGTCCAGCTGCAACGCCAGCGCCAGCATCCGCTCGTGCCGATCCACCTGCCCCTGTTCCATGTGCAGCCGCGCCGCCCAGAACGCCACGTACGCTCGCAGCGGCCGACTGAACTGTCGCGACAACGGCCCGTCCGCAACCCTCATCAGAAACTCCAGCCGCTCATCGACCGTCTGCTTCTTGGCCGCCAGCAGCTCGACCATGCGGAGCTGCGCCACGTCGTCTTTCGGCGCCAGCTTGTTGTATTGTCACAGCGCCGCCAGTGACGCCTCCGGATCGTC
>JANQJT010000206.1 GCA_028281485.1 Phycisphaeraceae bacterium | reverse complement strand
GACAGACTTCTGATAGATACCACCGGCGGCACGTCGCCGCCCTCAACCCGATGAGCGGAGCTCATCCATGTGGCAGGACGCCATGACAAGTAAAAAGGTTCATCTGATCAGCCGCGCCGCGGCCTGCGCCGCCGTCGCACTGTTCGCGCTGACGACACTCACCGGTTGCCCCCCCAAGGCCACCGTGCGACCCGTCAACCTCACCAGCCCCTACCCCGCTCCGAAGGTATGGGCCGTCGTGCCCTTCCGGAACTACTCCGGAACCTCACTGGTTGACTCCGTCGCCATGGCCGACCACCTCACCCAGCAGCTCCAACAGATCGACGGCATCCAGGTCCTGCCCGTCAACCGCGTCCTCGAAACCATGGCCTCCAAAGAAATGCCCGAGGTCCGCACCATCGAAGACGCCATGACGCTCATGCAGGCCCTCAAGGCCGACGGCCTGCTCGTAGGCTCCATCACCGCATGGGACCCCTACGAGCCGCCCAGGATCGGCGCTCAGCTCCAGCTCTACGCCACACGAAACCCCTACACCTTCTCACAGTCCGACATCCAGACACGCACCCTCACCTACGCCGCCACCGACAAGCTCCTGCCCGGCTCACGCCGATACAACCAGCCCGTCGCCTCCGTCGGCAACCACTTCGACGCCGCCAACGGCGACACCGAGCACGCACTCAAAAAGTACGCACACGGACGCACACCCGCCGACGCCCCCGCAGGTTACCGACGCTACCTGATCAACATGAACCTCTACGCGGAGTTCGTAACGCACGAGCTCGCACAACGCCTGCTCGACGCCGAATGGAAACGGCTCACCGCACAGGCGCAGTACGAGCCGGCAGCAAGAACCCCCTGATCCACACGGCTCGGCCCGCCGCGCCCGCCGATCAGGGCGAAAAGGTGAAAAGGCCGATGCCAACGACCGAACCGACATCCTCGCAACCCCGGCAGCTGCAGCTGGTCAAGAAAGACCAGCGCTGGCTCTTCCGCTACGCGCCGGGCGAAGAGAAGGCCGTCATGCAACGCATGATCGATGTCGCGCAACACCCCGACACCGACTTCGACCTCTTCGACGCCGCCGTCCTCTGCCACCAGATGGGCGAACACCTCGGCCAACAGATCAAGCAACTACAGGAAAACCAGCCGCCGACCACGGAGGATCGCGCGGGAAATGAGCAGACGGAGCAACACCATGGATAACAACATCAAGATCGTACAGGAGTTCCTCGACTACCTCAGGCTGGAAAGACACTTCAGCCCCTACACCGCACGGTGCTACGGCGCGGACCTCCGCCAGTTCGGCGAGTTCCTCACCAACGAGTTCGAGTCGGCCCCCGCCACCGACGGCACCGCCGCACTCGCCACCGACGCGACAGTCAATCTCGAAAACGAGATGGTCTCCGCAGACACCGTACTCATCCGCAAGTTCCTCGCCTACCTCGGCGAACTGGAATACTCCCCCTCCACACTCGCACGCAAGATCGCCACGCTGCGCAGCTTCTACAAGTACCTCGCGCGCATCGGCCGCGTCGAGACCAACCCCATGATCCTCATCCGCACACCCAAGCAGTCCAAACGCCTGCCCAAGGCCATCAGCGTCGAGCAGATCGAGCAGCTCCTGGCCACACCCAACGACAAAACCACACTCGGCGCTCGCGACCGCGCCATCCTCGAAACGCTCTACTCCACCGGCATACGCGTCTCCGAACTCGTCGACCTCAACCGCGCCGACATGGACGAGATCGGCGAAGCCCTCACCATCCGCGGCAAGGGCAAGAAAGAACGCGTCGTCCCCCTCGGCTCGCACGCCCTGCGCGCCATCCACCACTACATCCAGATCCTCGCCGCCGACCCCCACTTCACCGCCGTCCGTGACAACGCCGACGCAGGCCAACCCACACCCCTGTTCATCAACAAGTCCGGCTCACGCCTCTCCAGCCGCTCCGTCCGACGCAAGCTCGACAAGTACCTCGCCGAAGCCGGCCTCGATCCCGACATCTCCCCCCACACCCTCCGCCACTCCTTCGCCACACACCTGCTCGACAACGGCGCCGACCTCCGCTCCGTACAGGAACTGCTCGGCCACCAGTCGCTCTCCACCACGCAGGTCTACACCCACCTCACCACGCAACGCATGCGCGACGCCTACGACCAGGCTCACCCTCGCGCATCGTAAAACCACTCCCGCTCCAAACGCTCAAAAGCCCGCGGCCTCAAAACCGCGGGCTTTTTACATCCAATCGTTCGCCCCCCACCTCACCCCTTCCGCAGCACCGCCCAATACCCGCCGTCCCGATACGTCTCCCCCTCCCCACCCGGCAGCGTCTGCTCATCCCGCTCCAACGTCAGCCCGAACGTCTCACACACCCACGCCGCCATCACCCGGTTCTCCCGCTCCTCGACGCTGCACGTGCTGTACACCAGCGTCCCACCATCTTTCACCAACTTCACCGCCTTGCCCACAACCTCCCGCTGCAACCGCTCCAACGAATCCAAGTGACGCGGCCCGAACCGGTACTTCGCCTCAGGCCTTCTCGCCAACACCCCGCTGTTCGAACAAGGCACATCCACCAACACCACATCCGCCTCGCCCCCCATCCCCTCGACACGCGCCATCGGCAGCACCTCCACCCGATCCCTCCCCGCAAACACCCCCTCCAACACACCCATCCGCTCCGCATCCACATCCGTCGCTACGATCCGCGCCCCCGGAAGCGCCCCCACCCCCGGAA
>JANQJT010000141.1 GCA_028281485.1 Phycisphaeraceae bacterium | reverse complement strand
ATGTCTGAAAAATGGAAGAGAATGAAATGGTCTGTTCACTTTGTCAGATCATTATAATCTTCTCTGGCTTAGAATATCAGTACCGACAAGATCAGCATGATCCCCAACGGCGCCGACCTGGACATCATGACACCCGGCCCGCTGGACAACCACGTCCGGCAGGAGCTCGACCTCACCGGCAAGTTCGTCGTCAGCTACTTCGGCGCACACGGCCGCGCCAACAAGGTCGGCCAGCTCCTCGACGTCGCCGAGAAACTCAAGGACTCACACCCCGACATCCGCATCATGCTCGTCGGTGACGGCATGGAGAAGCCCGACGTCGTCGCCGACGCCAAACAACGCGGCCTCGACAACGTCGTCTTCGTCGACTCCGTGCCCAAGGACAAGGTCTGCGACTACATCAACGCCTCTGACGTCTGCACCGCCGTGCTCATGCGCAACGACACCTTCAAGACCGTCTACCCCAACAAGGTCTTCGACTACATGTGCTGCAAGAAGCCGATCATCATCGGCATCGACGGCGTGGCGCGCAAGCTCGTCGAGGACGCCGGCGCAGGCTACTTCGCCGAACCCGAAAACGCCGACGACTTCATCGACGCGCTGCTGAAACTCAAGAACGACCCCGCCGGCATGCAACGCATGGGCGAGAGCGGCTACACCCACGCCGCCGGCCACTACAGCCGCGAGGCCATGGCTCACAAGTACCTGCAGGTCCTCGAGAATCTCACCCGCGCTTAATCGGCTTCCCCACCCGACTCGGCCATCGCCCGTGTCACCGCCGCGGCCGGGCCCGCCCACGTCGACACCACACCCGCACCCGTGACTTCGATCACCGGGCACATCGTCTTTTCGCCGTAGTACAACGACTCCCACCCATCGATCAGCTCGCAACGCATCCCCGCATCGCCGGTGACGCAGATCACCCAAGGCTCACCGGCCACGTCGATCGACCAACGCCCATCCGCCTCGTGTCGCCAGTGACCCGGCATCAAACGCCACCGCACCACCGGCTCGCCACCGGTCACGCGATCCGTCACGCGGTACACGTTTTCTCCCACTCGATCGATCGACCGCTCGACGAGCGCACCGGGCTTGTTCGGCAGCGTCATCGCGCCCTCGAAGCGCGCCGACGACACCAGCCCGCCCTTCCCCTTCGGCCAATGGAACCACAAAAACCGCGGCCCCTTCGTCATGTGGTCCGCATCACCGAACGTCACCGTGTTGTGAGCCGTCGCCGCGTGGAAGTAGTGCGCCCACTTCGGATCGTCGTCGTAGTAAAGATAGCTGCCCGCGTCGCGCAACACGTTCTCACCGCGATGCCACAAATCCACGTGCAACTGATCCGACTGGTGCGGTCGATCGGCAAACGCACAACACCGCGTCATCACCCAGCCGTTCGCACCCCGCAACACGTAGTACCCGCCATCCGGCGCAGACCACGTCGCCGCGCGTTCGGTCGGCGCAACTTCTCCCGCCGGCAGCTTGCCGCACAACCACATCGCCTTCTCGTCCCAAGGCCCCGGTTCGAGGCACCGCTTGCCGTGCGCAATAACGTGCGCCGCCTGCACCGTCGGTCGGTAGTCCAGGTAATCGCTACAACTCAGCGGCAGCACGTTCGCCCCGTCGTTCGAGCCGTAGTTCGGCACGCGCCCGCTGACCAGGTCCACGAACTGCGCCAGCCAGTCCGTCGCTCGCCGGAAACGATCCATGACAACCGTCGGCAAAGGCGCGTCACAGACCTCACCCAATCGCAGCGCCCACATCATGTCATCCAGCATCACGCGGTGGTAGCTCATCGAGTGCTGCACGAACGAGCCGTCGTCGTAGATCTGCCGGGCGCACTCCGCGGCGATGTGCTTCGCGCCGCTGTCGCGCCAGCGCTGCGACTCGGCAAACCCGTCGAACAGCAGCCCCACCGTCCACAGCCCAAGCGCCTCGCTGACGCCGTGGTTGTTCTCCTGGCTGATCGCGTAGTTGATGTTCACCTCGATGCGCTTGGCGGACTGCCACGCGAAACGCTCGACCGCGTCCAGCCGCGCATCGGTCGCGTGCGCGCTGTTCAGCGTCGCCATCACGCCCGTCAGCATCGCCATCAAACGGAACGCCGTCTCCTGCCCACACCCCCACGCCACCGTCAACTGCGGTGGGTTCTGCTCGAACCACGCATCCAACATCTGCCACAGCGCCTGCGCCCAGCGCTCGTCGCGATCCCGCCGATACGCCCGCGCCAGCGTGTACGCCAGCGTCAAACGCGACGCCTCCCACACAAGCTTGATGTCGTGACGCGGCGGCCCCGAGCGCGTCGTCCCCGTCCAGTGCTCGCCGACCGGCCAATCGATCTCGTGCATCGGGTCCAAATTGAAGTTCGGCGGCCAACCCAAACGCCCCGTCCAACGACTGAAGAAAGGGTAATCCCCCGCGAGCGCCATCCGGCACGGCTTGAGCACCCACTCGTCCCACAACCCGTCACCAGCCACACCCTGTAGCGCCGCGTCGTCGGGCAACGCAAAAAACCGCGCCGACCGCGCCGACCATCGGGCGCGCTGACCTTCGGCCGTTGCGCCCGTCGCCGCACGGTACGCCGCATCGTCGTACAACGCCGGGTCCAAACGACGCCGCAGCGCACCGGTCTTCATCCGCCACGCCTGCAGCAAACGCCGGGGCACGTTGTCGAAGCCCACCCCCTTCGCCGTCCAGTATGCCCGCGACAATACGTTCATGCATCAATCCTCGCGCAGCTCTATCGGCCGCAGCCGCACATCCTACCGACTGCCCGTCCAGTGCAACACGTCATCAAACAGCTCCACGTCCTCCGCCCGACGTATCAC
>JANQJT010000118.1 GCA_028281485.1 Phycisphaeraceae bacterium | reverse complement strand
GATTCACCGGTGGTCGAATTGAGTCCGCCGCCGACAACAAGCGAGTCGTTGGTGCCGGTCAGGTTGCCGGTGATCGTGCCGGTGCCCAGGACGATGCCGTTATTAGTGACGTTGCCGATGATCTGTGTGGTGGTGTCGTTGAGTTCGAGTTGAGCGCCGATATTATTGACGACATCGCCGTTGATCGCGGCGTTGGTGCCACTGAGAACGATGCTGGCGTTGACGAGCGCCTCGCTATTGGTAAGCGTGGTGGCGACATCGATCAGCGTGTCGCTGCCGGTGAGCCGGATCACGCCGTCGGTATTTGAAAGCGAATCGGCGACGATGGTGGAGTTGTCACCGGCCAGTGTGATGGTCGGGATCAACGTGGCTGAGACATCGCTTGTGAGAGCGCCGGTGACGGCAATACTGCTGCCGTCACCGTTCAGATCGATCACACCGCCTGTGTTATCTAAGGTGGTGCCGTTGACCAGCGCGTTGGCACCGACGAGTTGGAGCGTGGCATTGGCGATGTCGACGCTGCCGTTGATCTCGCCGTTGGTGCCCGGAGTGTTGGCTTGGACGGTAACGACGGTCACTGCGGCGTTGCCAGTATCGGACCCGTTGACGAGCAGATCGCCAGCGATCACGCCGCCGACGTCGAGCGTGCCGCCGTTGACGGTGGTGTTGCCGTCGTAGGTGCTGGCGCCGAGAAGGGTGAGCGTGCCGGCGCCGTTCTTGGTGAGGGTACCGCCGGGGCCGGAGATTACGCCTGCGATGCCCACGTTGTTGGCGCCGTTGATGACCAGGCCGACGCCACTGATGTCGATATTGTTCAGGTTGATGTCGCCGGAGGTGGCGTTGAGGGTGAAGGCCGTGCCGGCGGTGTTGATATCGCTGATGATGGCCAGGGCGCTCGCGTCGGTGGAATCGCCGTTGGTGATGGTGGCGCCGTTGGTGAAGGTGAGCGCCGATCCGCCGATAGAGAACGCGTCTGCGCCGGCGTCGAGCAGGATGGAGTCGATGCCGAGGAAGGGGATGTCGACGTTCGTGGCGGTCTGCACCGAGCCGGTGAAGATCAGAGCGCCGGCGGCGGTGTCGTCGGGCGCGGTGTCGTCGAGCCAGTTGGCATCGGTGGACCAGTCGGCGTCGCCGCCGCCGCCGTCCCAGGTTTCCTGGGCGTGGGCCGGGCTGGGAAGAAGCAGGGCCAGCGCGAAGCAGAGGCTGCCCGTGATGAGACCGGTTACCGCTCGATTGAAAGACATGTCGATCCCCTTGCAGGAAGGTGTGCTGTACGAATCCCCATCGGCCTCGCATTCAATATATGCCGCCCTCGTCTGGCGACAAGGGGTACCGGGATTATCGGCCACGCGACGGCTATAGGGTCACCAAACGTGCTTGCGGCCCTGTTTGTTGCCACTGGCGATATTATGGGGCGTGGGGGCGGGTTCTTATATCACCGAATCGTTCTTGGTCAGGCCGTGGGCGGGGCGGGTGTCGAGGTGGACGGGGGTTTCGGATTCGAGCTTTTCGTCTTGCAGCTGCTTGGCGGCTTCGTCATCCACGTAGTCGGAGTGGCAGGACAATTTCTGATTGCTGATCTGGGATTGCTGATCCTTGGAGGAGGGGGAGTCGGGGGAGCCGGACATTTGTTTCTGGGTCTTGTTGGCCAGGCGGTGGATCTCGTCGGGTGTGAGGTTGCCGCGGGAGCGGAGGATCTCCAGTTGCTCGGCGGTGAGGGCGTCGGTGATCTTGGGTTTGTCCCAGGCCATCTCGTCGTCCTTGCCGCTGGCCCAGGCCTG
Source organism: Phycisphaeraceae bacterium (assembly GCA_028281485.1). Classification (GTDB taxonomy): domain Bacteria; phylum Planctomycetota; class Phycisphaerae; order Phycisphaerales; family Zrk34; genus JANQHD01. The sequence continues at coordinate 327 of JANQJT010000118.1, read as the reverse complement.
GATCTCCTTGGAGATGCGGACGGAGCACCAGTCGTGGCCGCACATGGCGCAGAAGTCGGTGTCGACGTCGAGGTCTTCGTCGTGGTAGGCGCGTGCGGTGTCGGAGTCGAAGGCGAGCTCGAAGTGTTTTTCCCAGTTGAGCGCGGCGCGGGCCTTGGTCAGCGCGTCGTCCCAGTCGCGTGAGCCGGGGATGCCGAGTGCGACGTCGGCGGCGTGGGCGGCGATCTTGTAGGCGATGCAGTCCTGCTTGACGTCGTCCTTCTTGGGCAGGCCGAGGTGTTCCTTGGGTGTGACGTAGCAGAGCATGGAGGCGCCGTGGTAGGCGTT
>JANQJT010000104.1 GCA_028281485.1 Phycisphaeraceae bacterium | reverse complement strand
CAGGCGGGTTATGCGACGTTGAGCCTGGCGGTGGATCGGAGTAACGCGGCTGCGATGGCGTTGTACAAGGGCAGTGGTTTTGTGCGTGTGGCGCGCAAGGAGGCGTGGGTGAAGGTGGTGGATGGTGCTGGGAGAGCGTGAAGGTTTTGGTGGTGAGGTGTTTAGGTGTGCGGGCGCGTTTTATCCACAGTTTTTCAAGGTGAAACGCGCTGGGCGGTGGAAAATAAAACTTTTCGTTAACTAACTCGTTGTCAGAGCTTGATCTGCTCGTTGTGTGGATAAGAAGGGGTGAAGAAGGGCATTGACGTGGGTATGCGGGGATGTATGTTGGGTGAGTCTGGTTAAGGATGACCGGACAGGTCAGGGGGCCGGCGTGGGAGACGTGTCGCCGGGTGACTGACCTCACCGTTCTCGGAGGGATCCACCCTAATACATTTGAGCTATCCCCGACGTTTTCGCTAGAGCCGATGTGCTATCGTTGCGCCGGGATAAGAACCTTGAACCTTCTGCACAAGGGGCGGGGTATGGCGTTGACGATGCCAAGAGAAGCCATGGGCAAGCGATTTGCGGAAGCGGTACGGCGGCACGTGGGGGCTCGGAACTACGATCACTGGTTCAGTGAGGTGGAGTACGGCGTTCGGCCTGGTTCGAGCGAGCAGACGCTGACGGTGACGGCGCCGAATCGTTTTGCGGCGGACACGATCCGTCGGCGTTTTCGAGATGAGCTGGTGTCGGCTGCGGGTGATGCGGGGGGTGAGATTCGTGTGGAGGTTTGCGCCGGTGAGGTGACGCGTCGCGGGGGGCGTGTGTCGTCGGAGCCGAAGCGCGCGGAGGGGGAGAAGCGTGCGGCTGCTGTTGCGCCGAAGCGCAGGGGGAGCAAGATGCGCTACGGGCTGGGAGACTACGTGGTGGGTGCGTCGAACGAGTTGGCGTACGGGGCGGCGATGCAGGTGGCCGAGGGCAAGGCGGGGTTTGACCTGCTGTTTGTGCACGGCGGTTGCGGGCTGGGCAAGACGCATCTGATCCAGGGCTTGTGTCGTCGGTTTGCGTCTTCGCAGCCGGGCAGGCGTTGGCGTTTCACGACGGCGGAGCAGTTTACGAACCAGTACATCGTGGCGGTGCGTGAGCATCGGCTGCCGGCTTTTCGTGCGGGGTTGCGGAAGCTGGACCTGCTGGTGGTGGACGACGTGCATTTTCTGAGCCGGAAGACGGCGACGCAGAGCGAGTTTCTTCACACGTTCGACAGCATCGTGGGTCACGGTGCGAAGATCGTGATGGTCAGCGACAATCACCCGAAGCTGATCGCGGACTTCAACGCGGCGCTGGTGAGCCGGTTTGTCAGTGGGATGGTTGCGGAGATCGGTGTGCCGGACGCGTCGATGCGGAGGCGGCTGGTTTGTGCGCTGGCGGCGCGTTTGGGGATGGAGCTGAGCGAGGCGTCGGTGGTGAGCCTGGTGGAGCGTTGCCGGGGATCGGTGCGTGAGATCGAGGGTGCGTTGACGACGCTGGGCGCGATGCGAGAGCTGCGTGGGCCGGGCGCGGACGACGATCGCGCGACGATCGGTATGGCGTTGACGCATCGTTTGACGGAGCGCGCGGCGGTGGGGCCGGTGCGACCGATTCGTTACGAGCAGGTGGCGGGCGTGGTGCAGCGTCGACTGGGTGTGACGACGGAGCAGATGGCGGGGAAGGGCCGGAGCAAGAAGGTGGTGCTGGCTCGGGGTTTGACGGCTTATCTGACGCGAAAGCTGACGACGCTGAGCTACCCGGAGATCGCGCGGGCGATGGGTCGGACGAGTCACTCGACGATCGTCGCGGCCAAGCAGCGGATCGAGCAGCAGATCGCCGATGGGGAGATGGTGGACCTGGGCGAGGGGGCGGGAGCGGTGCGTTTGGATGATCTGGCGGAGGCTCTGCGTGGGGGCGTGTTTGCGGAGGTTGGCGCGAGCGCGGCGTGAGTGGATTGGTTTGATGGATGACGTGGCGCGGCACGATGCGGCGCAACGAGAAGGGACTCGCTGACGCAGGGAAGCGTCCCGCCCCGTACATCGGTACGGGGCGGTTTTTGTTTGGGAGGCAAAGCCAACAGGCGGCAGGCAACAGGTCGTAGGCAATCGTTTTCCTACGGGTCGCGGTTTATCTACCGCTCCCTCACGGTCGCGGCTCGTCGGGGGCTAAACGGGGCGTTGTGAGTTGGTGAATTTCATTGTGGAAAGGGGCGTGTTCTGGTCGCGTGGTGGGGGGTGGGCCGCTAGAATGCGGTCATGGTGTTCAGGCGTGGAGTTCTGGTTTTGGCGCTGGTGTTGGGGACGGTTGTTTCTACGGCTGCGGCTGACGAGACGACGGACCAGGCGGTGTGGCTGCTGCAGAAGTCGACGCTTGTTCACCGCAACGGTTTTCACAACGTGTTGCTTCGGGCGCTGCGTCAGATGAAGGACCCTTCGCTGGAGCCGTTGTTTGGCGAGCTGGTTCAGCGTCGTCACCCGGGTTTGCGTATTCACGGCATCCTGGGGTTGGGTGAGATTTCGGACCCGCCGCGTTTGGATTTGGCGATGGTGGCGGATATCCCCGACGCGGGGACGCAGGCGCAGCTGGTGAGCGCGGCGTTGGACAGTGATTTGCTCTCGAAGGAGGACGCGGAGCAGCTGACGCGTTGGCCGGGCCTTGATCCGGCGGTGCGTGTGCTGGTGGCGGGTAAGCTGATCGCCGACGGCGAGGCGCTGGACCCGGCGATCCTGGAGGAGGCGAAGGCGTCGGACAACGTCGCGTTGTGGGGGATGGCGGCGCTGCTGCGGTTGCAGGTGGGTGACGAGACGGCGCGGGCGGACCTGGAGCGATTGAGTCGGTCGAACTCGCCGCGTCGTGACAACGTGCGAGCGTTGGTGTTGCAGACGGCGATCAAGTATGAGTTTGCGGTGGTTTCGGATTGGGCGGTGTCGATCGCGAGCGAGCCGGGCGTGGACCGGACGCTGCGTTACCAGGCGATGCGCGCGGCGCTGAAGTACGGGGACGAGGGTGCGGTGGCGCTGTGGGAGCGGCAGATGTCCGGCAGCGACAACGAGGCGGATCGCATTCGGATGGCGATGCTGGCGCTGGACGTGGCGGATCGTTTGGATGCGCGCGTGTTCGAGGTGCTGGCGGGTGATGAGGTTCCGCTGATCGATCTGGTGGGGCGTGTGGGTCGGTCGATCGCTTCGGGGCGGGTGGACCGCGCGGCGGTGGATGAGTTGATCGGGATGAACAACATTCTGGCGAGCCGGTGGGCGCTGATGTACGCGCGTGGGATCGCGGCGGACGACGGGGAGACGGCGGGTGTGGTATTGATGTCGATCATCCGCGCGGCCGACGACGAGGCGACGCGGTTCAAGGCGACGCGTATGGAGAACGCGGTGCTGGCCAGTGAGATATTGCACGCGGAGGTGCCGGGTGGTGGTGCGGTGCTGCGTGGTGCGTTTGCGGACGCGAGCGAGATGTTGAAAGAGGCGCTGCTGATGGGTTTGATCCGCAGCGACGGGGATCGGCCGGACTGGGTGGTGAAGGGGATGGTGTTTGAGGGTCGTACGGCTGAGGCGATGGCGCTGCTGCTGCGATGCAAGCACGCGGACGAGATGACGGAGCAGGAGGTTGCGTCGCTGGCGCTGGTGGTGCGTGGCGGTGCGGGATTGCAGGAGCCGCTTCGTATTCAGGCGGCGTGGACCTATCTGAAGAAGACCCATCAGGATCGGGTCGCCTTGGCGCGTGTGCTGGGAGAGCAGCCGGACCTCCGCTGACGGCGGGGTTTCGCGTCGTGTGACTGCCTGAGACGAACCGGAAAAGAAAGTCGCTATGGAACGAGAACTGCCGCTGTCGAAGCCGGATATCACACAGGCGGAGATCGACGCCGTGGTGGATGTGATGAAGAGCGGTCGCTTGAGTATCGGGCCGCGCCAGGATCGATTCGAGGAGGTGGTGGCGGAGCGTGCGGGTCAGCGTCACGGCGTGGCGGTGTCGAGCGGGACGGCGGGTTTGCACCTGGTGTTGGCGGCGCTGGGGGTGGGGCCGGGCGACGAGGTGATCACGACGCCTTTCAGTTTTGTGGCGAGCGCGAACTGCATTTTGTACGTGGGCGCGACGCCGGTGTTTGTGGACATCGATCCGGTGAGTCTGAACATGGACCCGGCGGGGCTGGAGGGGGCGATCACGTCGAAGACGAAGGCGATCGTGGCGGTGGAGGTGTTCGGCAATCCGCAGCACATGGATCGGATCGCGCAGATCGCGGGGGCGCACGAGGTGCCTTTGATCGAGGACGCGTGTGAGGGGCTGGGTGGTGTGTACCGGGGTCGGCCGATCGGTTCGTTCGGTCGGGCGGCGGTGTTTGGTTTCTATCCGAACAAGCAGATCACGACGGGCGAGGGTGGGATGATCGTGACGGACGACGACCGGCTGGCGGAGCTTTGTCGGTCGATGCGGAACCAGGGGCGCGGGTCGGGGGCGATGGAGGCGGGGTTGGATGCGGGGAGTTGGCTGAGTCACGAGCGGTTGGGATACAACTACCGGTTGAGTGAGATCGCGGCGGCGATCGGCATCGTGCAGATGGAGCGGTTGGACGAGCTGCTTGAGGCGCGGCGACGCGTGGCGCTGATGTACTTCGATCGTTTGATGGATTGCCCGGACGTGATCCTGCCGAACGTGTCGGACGATGCGGAGATGAGCTGGTTTGTGTTCGTGGTGCGGCTGAGCGCGGAGTTCGGCGCGGCGGCGCGGAACCGCGTGGTGGATGGGATGAAGCGGCACGAGGTGGGGGTGAGCAATTATTTTCCGCCGATTCACCTGCAGCCGTTTTACCGGGAGCGGTTTGGTTATCAGCAGGGCGACATGCCGATGTGCGAGGCGGCGGCGCAACGGACGGTGGCGTTGCCGTTCTTTGGGGGGATGGACGCGACGCAGATGGAGCTGTCGTGTTTGACGCTGAAGCTGATGATCGATCGCGAGAAGCTGCTGCTGGATCGCGCGCCGAGCGGGGACGGGCCTGGCGTGGAGCGGAACTAATCGCTGATCTCTGATTGGTGATTGTTGATCTGAGAATCAGAGGTGCTGTGCGCGAGGGTGGCGCGTGATCAGGGCGAGGGGCTATAAGTTTGGTTGAGTTTGTTGGGCCGGGAGGGGTTTGGTGTGCTATTGTTGAGGTAGAGAAGGGGGCGAGAGGCGTTTGACTTATGAGACGTTTGCGGTTGAGCGTTGGTTGTCTGCTAGGGGCGGTGGTGTTGTGCGCGGGGGCGGCGCAGGGCGAGCGGTACGTGGTGCAGACGCCTTACGAGAAGACGTTTGATCTGCCGGGCGGGTACGCGGCGTTTGCGGACCCGGTGACGGGGGCGTTGTACGAGTTTGATTTTGGGTTTGGTGAGACGGCGTTCGCGACGCAGGCGATCTTTGATACGGGTGCGAGCGGTATGCTGGTGAGTGCGAGCGTGGTGGGGACGCTGGGGCTGCCGACGACGGGGGAGACGTTTGAGGATATCGGGATCGGCGGGGTGGAGACGTTTGATGTGACGGGTGCGGTGGAGGTGCGGCTGGCGTATCACGATGACGATCTGGAGACGGTGCCGGTGCAGGGTGATTTTGTTTCGGTTGTTCCGAGTGCGAAGCTGCAGGCGCGTCAGGCTGATCCGTTGTTGACGGGGCCTGTTGATGTGATCGGGATGCCGGCGCTGATCGGCAACGTGATGGAGGTGAATCCGCACTTTATCGGTGAGCTGACGCTGTATCCGTTTGTGTCGTATGCGCAGACTTATTTGCATGATACTGAGCCTGCGGAGATGCCTTACTACGGGTTGCGGATGCCTTTGGTGCAGCAGAACTTCATTAACGATCCGAATCCGCCTGTGACGGTGAGCACGAACCCGATGGTGCCGGGCGTGAGGGCGCGGTTTGAGTCGGGTGATGCGTTGTATGCGTCGGAGTGGTTGTACGACACGGGTGCGTCGGTGACGATCATCGGGCGTGACCTGGCGGGGTCGATTGGGATCAACCTGGCGACGGATGCGCCGGTGACGACGGTGACGGTGATCGGGGTGGGTGAGACGACGCGTGATCTGTTTGGGTATCGGGTGGATGAGCTGGTGCTGCCATTGGATGGTGGGGACGAGCTGGTGTATGAGGACGTGGTGGTGTTTGTGCCGGAGGCGGGGGCGTTGCCTGCGGATCTGCCGGGGATCCTGGGGAGCAATCTGTGGAACACGAGTTACGACGGGGACGACTTGTTTACGGCGGTGCCGCAGTCATCGTCGTTTGAGCGGTACTACGTGGACCTGATCAACGACGAGGTGGTGTTCGTGTTGCCGGGTGATCCGAGCATCGCGGGTGATGTGAACATGGACGGCGCGGTGGACGGGGTGGACCTGTACGTGGTGTCGGCGAATTACGGTTCGAGCGGGCACGATTGGTTCGGCGGGGACTTTGATGGGGACGGGGATGTGGATGACGACGACGTGGCGTATGTGCACGCGAACTGGGGGGTGGACCTGGAGACGTCGCTTAAGGGGGATGCGAATCTGGATGGCGTGGTGGATGGTTTGGATTTGTATTGGGTGGCGCGGAACTGGGAGCAGGGGGTGCTGGGTTGGCGGAGCGGGGATTTTAATGACGACCTGGTGGTAGACGCGCTGGATGTTGAGTTGATGCGTGATAACTGGGTGGGTGCGCCGGGTGCGTTGGACGCGGTGCCTGAGCCGGGTGGATTGGGGTTGTTGGTGTTGGGGGTGGCGGGTGTGTTGCGGCGGCGGGGGAGAAATCGCTGATCGCTAATCTCTGATTGCTGATTTAGGAAGCGCTCCCCTTCGGGTCGCGGCTAAACGGAAGCGTGTCGGTGGTGTGCGTTGTGTGTGGTGGTGGAAAAGAAAGGCTCCCGCGTGGGGGCGGGGGCAAGGTTGATTTTGGATACAGCTGTGGGGGATTAGTCGAGTTCGACGCCGAGTTGTTGGGCGGCGGCGATGGCGGTGTTGTGGATGAGGGTTGCGATGGTCATGGGTCCGACGCCACCGGGGACGGGGGTGATCAAAGATGCGTTGGGGAGGGCGGCGTCGAAGTCGACGTCGCCGATGTTGCCGGGGTTGTAGCCGGCGTCGATGACGACGGCGCCGGGTTTGACCCAGTCGCCCTGTACGAAGTTGGAGCGGCCGACGGCGGCGACGACGATGTCGGCGCGGCGGACGGTGTCGGCGAGGTTCTGTGTGCGTGAGTGGCAGATGGTGACGGTGGCGTGTTCCTCGAGGAGCATGGCGGCCATGGGTTTTCCGAGGATGGGGGAGCGGCCGATGACGACGGCGTCGGCGCCCTTGATGGTGACGTCGTATTCGTGGAGGAGGGTCATGATGCCTGCGGGCGTGCAGGAGCCGAAGGTGGGGATGCCGAGGAACATGCATCCGAGTCCTGTGGCGGTGACGCCGTCGACGTCCTTGGCGCGGGGGATGGCTTCGAAGGCGGCGCGTTCGTCGATCTGTGAGGGGACGGGGTGTTGGAGGAGGATGCCGGCGACGTCGGGGTCTTCGGCGAGTTCGGTGATTTTTGAGACGAGCTGGTCGGTGGTGGTGTCGGCGGGGAGGTCGACGCGGATGGATTTCATGCCGGCGTCTTCGGTGCGTTTGACCTTCATCTTGACGTAGGTGGCGGAGGCGGGGTCGTCGCCGACGAGTACGGTGGCGAGGGCGGGTGTGACGCCGGTGTGTGAGACGATGGTTTTGACCTTCTCGGCGGCGTCGGCGAGGACCTTGGCGGCGAGTGTTTTTCCGTCGATGAGCTTGGATGTGTTTGTGGTGTTCATGGTGGGGAGGATATCAGGAGGGAAAGGGGAATACCACGGAGGCGCAGAGGCACGGAGATTGAATTGGTGAAGAGCCAACAGCGAAGAGGCATGAGGGAGGTTGTAGGGGATCAGGGGGCGGGCGGGATTTGGTGGTCGGGTAGGAGGCCCATGTCCTGGCAGAGGGCCTGGACGATGAGGACGTGTCGGACGTAGTTTTCTGCGCCGTCTTCTCTGGCGTAGTTCATGCCGTAGGGCCAGAAGTGAGACCGGTCACCGCGGATGATGGCTTTGGGTCCGTTGAATTGTTTGACGAGTGCGTTGGCGCGGGGGCCTGTCCATGCGCCGTCTTTGAACATCTGTTTCCACTTCCGGTGGGTGCCGATGCCGAGGGTGTGTGAGATTTCGTGGAGCGCGGTGCGTTTGGAGAAGGCGTGTCCGAAGCGGATGGAGCCGTTGATGTTGCCGTCGGCGGTCTTGACCTTGGGGTTGTAGGAGACGCGGATCTGTTTGGAGAGGTAGGTGTGTTGGTTGTAGAGGTCGACGGCGAAGTCCATGGAGTTGGTGATCTTCTTTCGGATTTCGGGGGGCCAGGAGTCGGGGTCGCCGACGAGTTTGTAGGTGATGTTTCCCTTTTGTTGGTTGAGGATGGCTTGTGCCTGATCGATGCGTCGTTGCTGTGCGGGGGTGGGGCGTTTGAGCGTGGCGAGGTTGAAGAGTCGGCCGGCGGTGTTGTTGTCGTGGGGTTTGAGTGTGACGGTGATGGTTTTCTTTCCGCGTGTGAGCGCGGGGGGGATGGGTGTTTCGACTTCGAAGAATCGGCCGGGTTTGTGTCCGGTGAGTTGTTGGGTGACGAGGAGTGTGTTGTCGATGAGGATGTCGAAGGTGCGTTTGCCGGTGTCCGTGCCGAAGTATGTTGCGCCCAGGTGCATGGGGTAGGCGGGGTAGACGGCGAGTTGGTAGGAGAAGGGGCCGTCTTTGGAGACGCGGAAGGTGTGTTGTTTGTGTGTGCCGGTGGTGGCGTTGCCGGGTGAGAGGTTGTGGGCTTTTTCGGAGTCGGTATCGCCGGGCGTGAGTTCGTCGATGAGGCGATCGGCGCGGAGGCGATCGAGCGTGGCCTGGGCCTGTGCGATGCGGTCCTCGCTGGAGCGGGGTGTGTCGGCGACGGCGAGTGCGGCGACGATGAGGGCGAGACCGGAAAGGGTGACGAGCCGGGTGTGCATGAGATTTACTCGGGTTTCCAGGGGGTGTTGCCGTTCTTGGGTTGGAGGAACTTGGCGTCGACCTGCTTGTACCAGTTGTGGAGTCGGGTACGCATCTGCTTGACGCGGTCGGGGTGTTGGGCGGCGAGGTCGTTTTGTTCGCTGATGTCGTCTTTGAGGTTGTAGAGGGCGAGGTCGCCGGTCTCGTAGAACTCGACGAGTTTCCAGTCGCCCATACGGATGGCGCCGGCGGGTGGGCCGCCCTGGTTGGCGTAGTGGGGGTAGTGCCAGAAGAGCGCTTCGCGATTGAGGGGGTGGCTGCGTAGGGCGGGCAGGAGTGAGACGCCGTCGATGGGTTTGCCGGTGGGCTTGGGTGCGTGGGCGAGTTCGAGGACGGTGGGGAGGATGTCGATGCCGGAGACGGGTGTGTGGTTGGTTGAGCCGGGCTTGGTGATGCCGGGCGCGTGGACGATGAAGGGTTCGCGGATGCCGCCCTCGTAGATCCATCCCTTTCCGCCGCGGAGGGGGAGGTTGGATGTGGGTGAGCCTTCTGAGGTGGAGAGTCCGCCGTTGTCGGAGGTGAAGATGACGACGGTGTTTTCGTCGAGGCCGAGTTTTTCGAGTGCGGCCAGGACGGTGCCGACGGCGGTGTCGGTGGCTTCGACCATGCCGGCGTAGGTGGTGTGGTTCTGGACGATGCGGTTGCGGCGGGGCCTGTTCACCGGCCAGTGCTGCTCGATGTCGGCGAACTCATCGATGTTGGTGAGGTTGAGTTGTTGCTTCTTGGTTTCGTACTTGTCTTTGAGCTGGTTGGTGGTCAGGAGGGGGGTGTGGACGTGGTAGAAGGAGAGGACGGCGAGGAAGGGTTGGT
>JANQJT010000102.1 GCA_028281485.1 Phycisphaeraceae bacterium | reverse complement strand
TTGCGTCGCGACCGCCACGCCCGGCGCCGCGTCCATCATCGCGACGCGTTGCTCGGCCTGGTTGGTGTGACGCTGGTGATGGCGCACCATGAGCGTCAGGCCCTCGCCGAGCGTGAAGCGGATCAACCGCGTGATCGGTGAGCCGAACTTCCCGCGGTTCAGTTCCACCCCGCGCGCCTCAGCCAGCAGCGCGGTCAGCACGCCCGTCTGCTCGATTGCCCGATCGATGACGTGGATCGACACCTTGCCCGGCTTCGGGCCGAACCGCTTGGGGGCCTTGAGTTTCTTGTGGTTGTCGGGGCCGGCGAAGTGGATGAACTTTCGCGCGAACCAGCCCGGCCGAACCGTCTGGTCACCGGTCTGGCCCGCCCCGCGCAGCTTGTGGATGTGCGCGCGGATCAGCGGCTCGTACAGCGCCAGCGTCGTGTGCAGGTGCTCGGCGATGCCCGCCACGGGCCAGACACCCTCGGTCGGCGTCGTCGTCAACGCCCGTTCGTCGTGATCGCGTCGCAACGCCTCCCACCTGGCGCGCACGGCGTCCCATTCGTCATTCAACAGCTCAAGCGTGACCGGATTCATATCGTGTGCTCCTTATCGCCGGACCGACACTCCGGCTAACGGGTCGTCACACGATTGCGATGTCGTATTCCCGCGAAGGTTACGGGTAACGCCTTTCAAGCGCGCGTGTGTTAATCTCCATCCGGTGCTTCATCACCTGGTTCCGCTCCCACTTGTCGCCCTCGGACCAGATCGGCTCGACCATTCCGCTCTCCCACGCCTCCAGCTTCGCCTTGAGCTCCGCCAGCTTGCGGGGATTCTTCCTGGCCAGGTTGTTACGCTCGCCCGGGTCGGTCTTCAGGTTGAACAGCAGGTCGGGACTGCCTTCGGTGCGGATCAGTTTCCAGTCGCCGTCGCGTACCGCCGCCGCCACGCCGCGCCGCCAGTACAGCGTCTCGTGCGGCTTGCCCTTCACCTCGCCGCGCACGAAAGGCAACAGGTTCACGCCGTCCAGTTCCTTGTCGTACGGATAGGCCGCGTCCGCTGCGCCCAGCGCCGTCGGCAGGATGTCCAGCGCGCTGACCGGGTGATTGTATGTGCGCCCGCTCGGCACGTGGCCGGGCCAGGTCATCGTGTAAGGCACACGGATGCCGCCCTCCCATTTCGAGCCCTTCATCCCGCGGTATTGCCCGTTGTCCGAGCCGTTGTTCGTCGCGCCGCCGTTGTCGTTGATGAAGATGATGAGCGTGTTCTCATCGATCCCCTGCGCAGTCAGCGTATCGCGCACACGCCCCACGCCCTCGTCCAGCGACTTCATCATCGCCGCGTACACCCGACGATTCTGCGGCGTCAGGTGCCTGTAATCCTCGATGTCATCGGCCTTGCCGTGCATCGGCGTGTGCGGCGCGGTGTACGACAGGTACATGAAAAACGGCTTGTCCTCCTCCGCCTCGCGCTCGATGAAATCCACCGCCGCGTCCGTCAGGCTGTCCGTCAGATAAACGATCTCTTCTTCCGGCACGAGCTCGCGGTTGCGCCAAATCCGCCTGGCTTCGGACACGTCCTCCTTGTAAGGCCAATAGCTGCGGTTGCCGCTCTTGATCGCGTAGCACTCGTCGAACCCGCGGTTGAGCATGAAGAACTGCTCGCGGTCGCCCATGTGCCACTTGCCGATCGCGATCGTCTTGTACCCCGCCGCCTGCATCGCGTCGCCGATCGTCTTCTCATCAACGGGAAGCCCCTGGTCGTCTTCTGTGTAGCCGGGGTTCAGCGGCCAAAAGCCGTTGAACTCGTGGCCGAACCGCTGCTGGTAACGACCGGTCAGCAGCCCCGCGCGACTCGGACAACACACCGACGCCGTCACGTACCCCTGTGTGAACCGCACGCCGTCTTGCGCCAGACGATCGAAGTTCGGCGTCTTGATCTCGCGACTGCCGTGCACGCCCAGGTCCGCGTAACCCATGTCGTCGCTGACGATCACGATCACGTTCGGCCCCTTCGTCGCCTCAGCCGGGTCCTCCGCCAGCCCCCGCGTCGCCGTCACACAACCGGTCAACACCACCAGCGCCGTCAGCCATCCGCATCGCCACATATCTGCTGCCTCCAAGCAAGGGTTCCATCGCAAGACGCGTTTCAGCCCGAATCAGGCCCATCATCATACAAAAATCCCGTTTTTCTTTGCGAATCTCGTCTCGGCAGACGATAATACACCAAGTTGTCTATATAACTGTGGCCGCGGGAAGTGGAGAGGGTATCGTGATTTGTAACTATCGCATCGTCGCGATGGCTGTCGCCGTCGTCCTGTCGCACGCCGTCACATCACACGCCAACGTCATCACCGTCATCGACGACTTCTCCGTCGGCTCGGTCAACCTGTCATCCACCAACGGCTTCAACGCCCGTCAGACCGAATCCGGCCTGTCCACCGCACACGTCGTCGGGGGCGTTCGTGCCATCGACTTCACCAACACCAGCCAGTACGGCACAACCTCCATGAACCTCGGCTCCGATCGCCTCTACCTCAACTACACCGGCTCCACCAGCAACTACATCTACCTCATGTACCACGCCGGCCAGACCTCCTTCCCCTCCACCGGTCTCAACATCGACCTGACCGACTTCGTCGCGCTCCACATCGAGTTCTCCCAGCTCGCCTACACGCAAAGCGCCCAGCTCCACCTCACAGACCACTGGGGCAACGCCAAGGTCTCCACCAAGGTCCTCCACGCCGGCGGCGGCACCACCCTCACCTTCACCCCCGCAGACTTCACGTCCGGATACCCCTCCAACCTCCACACCATCTGGGTCTACTTCGGCGGTTCCAAGTACACATCCTCGCCCATCACCACCGGCATCGAACAGATCCTCCTGGTCACCGTCCCCGAGCCCGCGTCGATCGCGCTGCTCGGCCTCGGCTCGGTCGCGCTGCTGCGCCGTCGAACGCGATAACGGTGCTTCGTGAGATCGTCACTCACTCACGCGCTCTTATTGTGTGCCCGTGTTCTTTCGGGGTCCCGTAAAGCGGCGATCCGGCGCTCCCACTCCGCCCGCTCCAGTATCGCGTCCGCCCACGCGTGATCGTTGGGGTACATGTCATCCGGCACAAACTTCGCCCCCAGCGCATCGTATACACGCCTGCGCGCACATCCCGAACCGTTCGCCAGGCAATACCGCCTGCGGAAGTAAGCGATCGCTCGATGTGAGTGATGGATGTCGCGGCCGAAAAACCGACTGTTGCATGTGAACGGACACATCCGGTCCACGGCGGACTCCCGGAAAAGTGTCCCCACGACCTGCCTCTTTCTTCGGCACGATCGCTTTCAACTTTAGCGCACGAGTCGCCCGGAAGTGTTTATCGCGGTGCCAAAAATGGCGCCCCTATCCGGGTTATCGAGGACGTCACTCAGCCGCCGCGTCGTCTCACGCCGCCTGCCTGAACGGATACCCCGGTGTCTGGATGACACACCAAAGCCGTGGCGTTCGATCAAGCTTTTGCGGTGTCAGCTTGCGATGCTTCGCAAAACCGAAGACGGAACACCGATCGCCGGGTTTGCGTTCAAAGCGCTTCGGCCAAAACGCCGCCTTCTTCCGACACGCGCAGCGCTGCGCTTTCGGTGGCGCGGCGCTGCGTGACACCGCCACGCGTGCCCGGCGCTCCGCGTCGGCGAAAATCTCGTCGGCCCAGCGGTGGTCGCTGGGGTACATGTCGTCCGGCAGGTGATTGATGCCCAACCCCAACCGCACCCGTTTGCGGGCGCAGCCCTCGCCGTCACGCATGCAATACCGCTTGCGAAACAGCGCCTGCGCGCGCGCCGAGCCGGGCACGTTCTTCATGTAAAAGCGACAAGCGGCCGAGTTGGGGCACATCTGTATCATGGCGTCCCCTAATAAGAGCTCCCCCGACCTTTATCCTTGTCGGCTCAGCCCCCCTAAATCTGATGGCTTTTCCGCAATGCCACCACATATCTTTGTTTGTGTCACCTCTTCGCCCCGTCCGATTCGTATTATCGCACCCTCGCCACGCCCCGCGACGCTGTCCTCCGCCTATCTATCCCACGGAGCCGCCCACCCATGTAAGCCATCACCCACACCCGAGTGGAATCTGGCCGCAAGGTCGGCAGCGTGGTGATTAGGATCGATCACGATTCGTGAGTTGTTTTGGGGGGGGCCACCGATCAGGAGCGAAGCGACAGATCGGTGCTCTTGCGTGACACACGGGTCCGCCCTTGTTTTACTCAGGCCGATCTATGCCACTGGGCGTTATTGGCCCAAAAACAATGTTCTTTGGAAATTAATCTTGTCAGTTCGTTTTGGCCGAGTAAAATACAAAGACTTCTTCTTCAGTGGCTACTTGTATTTCTTCTGGCAAATTCTTGGCGACCAAGCGCTTGAAATGGCGTTTTTGGCTCTTTTTTTGCTATGAAAAATGACCGATTTGACACGGTAGATCATTTATGGAAGATCGCGTCCCTCATAGGGTGCGGAGGCTTGGAATGGTAGCATCAAAAACTGATTTTGAGCGCGCCATCGAAAATGCAACCGGGGAATCCGTGGAATCAATCCGGAGAACCCCGATTGCGGTTCGGCGCAAAAAGGTTCAAGCGAAGCTCGGTCGTCGAATTCGCTTTGTGTCGCATTGGCCATTCATTGGCCGAGGTAACATTATACATGGCAACACGATAAGTCGTGATGAAATTGAATCTGCTCTTGACGAGGCGATCAGGTGATATCTGCTTGGTCTGGGGGACGTCCCTCAACAATTGATGATCTATTTAAGTTTTACCATGAGTATGTGAAACTACTGTACAGCTATGTACAGACTCAAGATACGTTGCCTCAAGAAACATTATTCGAAATCAATGCGGCCTTCGACCATCTGTCTCGCCATTGGACGATTGGTGAATCAGCGGAAGACGCATGTTCTAAAGCGTATGGTCATCTAAAACGTAGTTGTTTGGATGTTTTTAAGATCAAGTTACGCGAAACTCGAAACCAGTACGACGAACTTGGCTTGATTGATACCAGTTCTATTGACAATGGTGACTACGATAGAGATTTACATCTAGCATTCAATAAAATCCGTCATGACGCAACGGAGGCAAGGCGAGTCGAAGGTCAAAAGGACGATAATGATGCCGTCCCCGCATTTGAATTATGGGAAGACGTGTTTATTCAGTGCCTAGATTTTGAGAAGAAGTATTTCCTTCACGATCGTCTCGACTGGGCAAAGCGGCGAAAGCTTCTTCAAGCATTAAAACACATGTGGACTGGCGTGGCTATTGCAGTTGTTGCATGGGCAATCAGAGTAGCTTTGGCAGACTTTGAATCAATGAGCGTCGGTCTGATTATTGTTTCTATTGTTATGCTTCTTTCTTCAAGTGCTTGGCACGCATTTGATGCAGGATACTTCCGAAAGATCAAGTCTTTGTTCAGGCCAAAAACGCCTACATAACCCATAAACATTATAAAAACGGCGAGAGAACAACGTGTGTCCTCCCGCCGGCGTTGACTTCCTTAAGGGGTTGTCGGTTCCCGATCGAATCGGGACTTGTCGTCCATGATGGACCTTTCCAACAGAGCCGGGACCTGGGGGCCCGGACCGGCGACACAGTCGCCGGCTCTGTTCCCGTCGTGTTTCAACGGGGGCGTGCGGCTTACATCATGCCGCCCATGCCTCCCATGTCGGGCATGCCCGCGCCGGCGGGCTTGTCTTCCTTGATCTCGCTGATCAGCGCATCGGTCGTCAGCAGCAAACCGCTGATCGACGCGGCGTTCTGCAGCGCGGTTCTTTCGACCTTGGTGGGAACCAGCACGCCCATGGCGATCATGTCGCCGTACTTGCCGGTCAGCACGTTGTAGCCGAACGACTTCTCGTCGGCCTCTTCGACCTTGGCGGCGACGATCGACCCGTCGAGGCCGGCGTTGGCGGCCAGCGTCTTGATCGGGGCGACCAGGGCGCGGTTGACGATGTCGATGCCGGTCTTGATGTCGTTGTCGTAGCTCTTGGCCAGCTTGACCAGCGCCTTGCGGGCACGCAGCACGGCCACGCCGCCGCCGGGGAGGATGCCCTCTTCGACCGCTGCGCGACAGGCGTGCAGCGCGTCCTCGACGCGGGCCTTCTTCTCCTTCATCTCGGCCTCGGTGGCCGCGCCGACGTTGATCTGCGCCACGCCGCCGGACAGCTTGGCCAGGCGTTCCTGCAGCTTCTCGCGGTCGTAGTCGGACGAGGTGTTCTCGATCTCGTTCTTGATCTGCGTGATGCGGGCCTTGACCTGCGCGCTCTTGCCGACGCCCTCGATCAGCGTCGTGGTCTCCTTGTCGACGGTGACCTTCTTCACCTTGCCCAGCGCGCTCAGCTCGAGCGCCTCAAGGTCGACACCGAGTTCTTCCATGATCGGCTCGGCGCCGGTGAGGATGCCGATGTCTTGGAGCATGGCCTTGCGGCGGTCGCCGAAGCCCGGGGCCTTGACGGCCACGACCTTGAGGATGCCGCGCAGACGGTTGATGACCAGCGTCGCCAGGGCCTCGCCGTCGATGTCCTCGGCGATGATCAGCAGGGGCTTGCCCGTCTCGGCGACCTTGCCGAGGATCGGGATCAGGTCCTTGGCGCTGGACAGCTTCTTCTCGTGGATCAGCACGTAGGCGTCCTCGAGCTCGGCCTCCATGGCCTTGGCGTCGGTGACGAAGTGCGGCGAGAGGTAGCCCTTGTCGAACTGCATGCCCTCGACGAGTTCCACGGCGGTGTCGAGGCTCTTGCCCTCTTCGACGGTGATCACGCCGTCCTTGCCGACCTGCTCCATGGCCTCGGCGATCATCTTGCCGATCTCTTCGTCCTGGTTGGCGCTGCAGGTGCCGACCTGCGCGATCTCCTTGGAGTCGGCAATCTTCTTGCTCAGCTTCTTGAGCTCGACGATGACGGTGGCGACCGCCTCCTCGATGCCCTTCTTGAGCAGGTTAGCGTTGGCGCCGGCGGTGACGTTCTTCAGGCCCTCTTCGTAGATGGCCTCGGCGTAGATGGTGGCGGTGGTGGTGCCGTCGCCGGCGACGTTGGACGTCTTGCTGGCGACCTCCTTGACCATCTGCGCGCCCATGTTTTCGTAGGCGTCGGACAGCTCGATCTCCTTGGCGACGGTGACGCCGTCCTTGGTGACCAGGGGCGAGCCGAACGACTTCTCGATGACGACGACGCGACCGGACGGGCCGAGCGTGCTCTTGACGGCGTCGGCCAGCTGGTTGACGCCGCGGCGGATGGCGCTGCGGGCCTCGGTATCAAAGACAATCTTCTTGGCGGGCATATCGTTTTATCCTTTGTGTGTGTTGTTCAGTCGTTGAGCGGGGGGTGGTTACTCGATGACGGCGAGGATGTCGTCGGCGTTGACGATGAGGTATTCGCTGCCGTCGTACTTCAGCTCCGTGCCGCCCCACTTGCTCAGCAGGATGGTGTCGCCCTTCTTGACGGGGGGCTT
>JANQJT010000100.1 GCA_028281485.1 Phycisphaeraceae bacterium | reverse complement strand
GGGCGTCGCGAGAGAAGGCCGTCAGTTTTTCGATGCATCCGGCTAACGTCTCTAGCCGTTGCTGCATGTGTTCGTTGTCGATCCGATCCCAGTGAGCGTCCATGGCCTCGATCAGCGCGACGTCGAGTGAAATCGCCTGACGGGATCGTTGCTTGACCGACTTCATCGCCAGGTGGCGAGCCGTCAGTCGTAGCCACCCGCGGACGTGCTGTTCACTGGTCAGTTTGTCCTGACGCTTGATCAGCTGAACCGCGGTGTCCTGGTAGACCTGTTCCGCTAGAGCATGGCTGCAAACGATTGCGTTGATATATGCCAGCAATCGTTCTCGTTCGGCTAAGAGAATGCGAACGACCTCTGCCTGCTTCATAGAGAACTTCCTACCTGACAATCCATACTATGGCCTATAAAGTCGGGAAAAGCGAGATCGATTCGCCAAAAACACCCCCAAAAAAGCGATCTGCGCAGCGGGTTTTTCACCAAAGGCGCAAAACCCCGTTTTTTGCGCAAAAAATCGGTTTATTGGACTTTATCGTCTGATAGGTTGGTTGCTCAGCCGCCGATTTTTTCCGCCAGGAAACTCTCGACCTGGTCCAGCGCCACCCGGCTCTGCTCGGCCGTATCGCGGTCACGCACCGTCACCGCCTGATCGCTGGCCGTGTCGCCGTCGATCGTGAAGCAGTAGGGCGTGCCCGCCTCGTCCATGCGCGCGTAGCGTTTGCCGATCGATTGCTTCGCGTCGTATTGGCAGATCCATCGCTCGGACAACTGCTTGTACAGCTTGTCGGCCACCTCCGGCATGCCGTCCTTGTTCACCAGCGGGAAGATGCCCGCCTTGATCGGCGCCATGCGCGGGGTGAACTTCATGATCGCCTTGCTGCCCGAGCGGTCGGGGGTGGGCGTGTACGCCTCGCACAAAAGCGCCAGCGTGCCGCGGTCGGCGCCGGCCGAAGGCTCGATCACGTGCGGGAAGTAACGCTCGTTGTTGGCCTGGTCGAAGTAGCGCATCTTCTCGCCCTTGCCGCACGTCTCGGCGTGCTGGCGCAGGTCGTAGTCGGTGCGGTGGGCGATGCCCTCGAGTTCGCCGTAGCCCGGCGCGGTGAACGGGAACCGGTACTCCACGTCGCTCGTGCCCGCCCCGTCCTTGGCGTAGTGCGCCAGCTCGTCGCGGTCGTGCTCGCGGAGGATCAGGTTCTCGCCGGCCAGCCCCACGTCCTGCCACCACTGGAAACGGCTATCCCGCCACCACGCGTACCACGCGTCGGCCTCGGACGGATGGATGAAGAACTCGATCTCCATCTGCTCGAACTCGCGGCTGCGGAACGTGAAGTTGCGCGGCGTGACCTCGTTGCGGAACGCCTTGCCCTGCTGGGCGATGCCGAACGGCACCTTCACCCGGCTGGTGTCGACCACGTTCCAGAACTGCGTGAAGATGCCCTGCGCCGTCTCCGGCCGCAGATACGCCCTGTCGTCCTCGCCGGCGGTGGCGCCCACGTACGTCTGGAACATCAGGTTGAACGCGCGCGGCTCGGTGAGTGTACCCGCTTTTTTGGTATCGGGTCCTACGATGCGGTGGAACTCATCAGTTGAGATTTGAATGAGAGGTTTGACGTGCAAATCAGGCGAGGGAAGGTCGATCTTGTATTGCTTAGACAGCTTCTTTACGGCACTCGCCTCGCTGTCTTTATCTCCGCCAATGTATGCGTACATAAGGCCCGCGGGGTCTTCATCTTTATGCCGCAAGACGAACAGATGATCGGCCCTGTAGCGCTTCTTGGTCTCGGTGCAGTCCACCATCGGGTCATTGAATCCGGCCACGTGTCCCGACGCCTCCCACACGCGCGGGTGCATGATGATCGTGCAATCGACGGGGACGATATCGAAGGGGTTGCCGGTCGGCCCGGTCATGTCGCTCAGGACGATGTCCCGCCACCAGGCGTCCTTGAGGTTCTTTTTGAGCTGGGCGCCGAGCGGGCCGTAGTCCCAGAAGCCGTTGATGCCGCCGTAGATCTCCGACGACTGCCAGATGAATCCCCGTCGACGACACAGCGCGACGATGTCATCCATGCTCTTGGTGCTATTCGATACGGCTTGCTCGCTCATGACCTATCCTTCACAGCTGGTGCACCCGCGGACCGCTTGGCCTGTCGGCTCCGCCGGATGCAGTGGACCGGGCATGCTATTAGATGGGGATAGACCGCTCAACCGGGGCCGAGCCGTCGATCATTCGTCCCGTGGATCGGGCTCATCGGTCGGGTGCATCCGCTGGCGGCGGGCGTTGACCTGTCGGGCCAGCTCCTGCATGTCCACCACCGCGTCGGTCTCGTCCACGATCTCCACGCCCAGCAGCGTCTCCATCGCGTCTTCCAGCGTCACCACGCCGGCCGTGCCGCCGAACTCGTCGACGACCTGAAACAGCTGCGAATCCTTCTCGAGAAACTGCTCCAGCGCCCGGCTGACGCTGGCCGACTCGGGGATCGCGTGCAGCGGCCGGGCCAGCTGATCCAGCGTCGTGTCCGTCTGACCCCGGCGGTACGCCTCGTTTAGCTCGAACCGCATCACCAGCCCCACCATGTGATCGATGTTCCCTTCGTAGATCGGGATGCGCGCCACGCGCAGCGGGTTGCCCTCGCCGAACGCCTCGCCCACGCGCGTCGTCCTTTCCAACGCCACCACCACCTTGCGCGGCGTCATGATCTGACGCACCTCGATCTCACGCAGCGCGATGATGTTGCGGATCACGCGCGACTCGTTCGCCGCCAGCGCGCCCTCCTCCTTGCTCACCATCACCATCGCCTGCAGCTCGGCTCGGCTGATCCGCGCCGTTTCGCGCTTGCGACCGGCGATCAATCGGTTCACCCACTCCAGCGCAATCACCAGCGGGTAACAGACGACGACCATCAGCCGCACCGTCGTCGCGGTGAAACCGGCCAGGCGCTTGGCGTGCACCGCGCCCAGCGTCTTGGGCACGATCTCGCTGAACACCAGGATCAACAGCGTCAGCAGCGCGCTGGCCACACCCACCCACGCGTGCCCGAACACCGCCGCCGCCTCCGCGCCCACGCCCGCGGCGCCCACGGTGTGCGCGATCGTGTTCAAGGTGAGGATCGCCGACAGCGGTCGATCCACGTCGCGTTTCATCTTGTCGAGCTGGCGGCCGGCCGGGCTGCCCTGTTCGACCATCAGCGCGATCGTGCTGCGCGGGATGCTCAGCAGCGCCGCCTCCAGCAGGCTGCACAGAAACGACACCCCCAGCGCGATGGAAAGATAGATCAGTAGAAGCGTCATGCGAACATTCTAACGGCGTTGCCCGCCGCCGCGCCCGCCCTTGCCCCGGTGCTTTTGGTGTTTGGGTCGGTGGCCGCCCTTGTGCTTGGGCGCCAGCTCGTCCTGGCGCGGCTTGGGCTTGCGGTGACGGAAGCGGTCGTCTTCCACGATCCGCAGGTCCATCTCCCGCCGGGCCAGGTCGATCCGGTCGATCCGCACCGTGTACGACCCGCCGATCTGAATGACGCGGCCCGAGCGCTGGGCCGTCATCGCGCCCGTCGTGCGGTTGAACATCCACCGCTCAGCCGGGGCGCCGGGCAGGTCGCCCGAGCGGATCAGGCCTTCGACCAGGTACTTGTCGATCTGCACGTACACGCCGAACGACGTCACGCCCGTCACCGTGCCGGGGAACTCTTCGCCGACGTGTTTTTCCAGCAGCTGCAAGACGAGGAACGTGCGCAGCTCGCGCTCCGCGGCCTCGGCGTTGCGCTCGGTCGTCGAGCAGTGCTTGCCCAGCTGCGTGAGCACCGCCTCTTCGGGGCAGCGCTCGTCTTCGGTCAGCTTCTGGCCCAGCTTCTTGCGGGCGTTCGAATCACCGGGCACCTTGCCGTCCGGCGCCAACTCGAACAGCGCCTCCAGTGCGCGGTGCGCGGTGAGGTCGGGGTAGCGGCGGATGGGGCTGGTGAAGTGCAGGTAGTGCTCGCTGGCCAGGGCGAAGTGGCCGATGGGCTGGGGCGCGTACTCGGCGCGCGTCAGCGTCTTGAGCACGGCCATGTGCACGGCCTTGGCCGCGGGCTTGCCGCGCGTCGCGTCCAGCAACGCCTGCAGCTCGGTGCGCGACGGGTTGGCGGGGATGTTAAAGCCCGCCACGCGTGCGAACTGGCGCAGCTCGCCGGTCTCGTGCGCGCCCGGGTCGGGGTGGATGCGACGGATCATCGGCACGTTCAGGTCGTTGAACGCCCGCGCCACCGCTTCGTTGGCCTCCACCATGAACATCTCGATCACCTTGTGCGTGTACGCGTCGTCCTCGGGTTGGGCGTCGATGACGTGGCCCTCGTCGTCATACACCAACTCCACCTCGGGCAGGTCGAGCACGATCATGCCCTCGGCGAAACGCCGGCGACGGATCGTGCGCGCCAGGTCGTTCATCATCTCCAGCGCCCCGCGCAGCTCGTCGGTGTAGGTGTTGGTTTCCACGGCGTGCTTGGCTGCGTCTTCATCCGTGCCGCCGTCGATCAACGCCTGGGCCTCGAGGTACGTCAGCCGGAAGTTCGACTCGATCACGGCGTTGGCGAAACGCGCGTCGGTGGGCTTACCCGCGTTGTCGTAGGTGATGAACGCGCTCTTGGCCAGTCGCGGCACGCCCGGCTGCAGCGAGCAGATGCCGTTGCTGAGCACCTCCGGCAGCATCGGGATCACGCGACGCGGCAGGTACGCGCTGTTGCCGCGCGACACCGCCTCGTCGTCCAGCACCGAGCCCGGTCGCACGAACGTCGCCACGTCCGCGATGTGCACGCCCAGCTCCCAGCCGCGATCGGTGCGGCTGATGCTGATCGCGTCGTCGAAGTCCTTGGCATCCGGCGGATCGATCGTCACGGTAAACGTGTCGCGCAGGTCCAGCCGGTCCTTGAAATACGCCGACTCGTTTTCGTTGTAATCGCGCACCGCGTCGCGCGCCTCGGCCTTGGCGTCCTCGGGAAACGCCGTGGCCAGACCGTACGCGACGATCACCCCCTCGGTCTCCACCGAGGGCTTGCCGGTCTCGCCCAGCACCTCGGTGATCACGCCCTCGCCGAGCATGCGGCCCTCGGGGTAGTCGGTGATCTCGACAACCACCTTGTCGCCGATCTTCGCGTTCTTGGCGGACGGGTCCCGCACCACCAGGGGCTCGCCCAGCGTGCGGCCGTCGGGGAAGACCATCCACGTGCCGCCTTTTTTCTGGAGCTCGCCGACGAAGCTGGTCTGGCCGCGCTGGAGGATCTCGACGATGCGACCCGCCGGTCCGCCGCGACCGCCCTGTCGGCCGCCGCGTTGCGAACGGACCACTTCGGCACGCACGCGGTCGCCGGTCATCGCGCCCAGCGTGTCGCGCGCCGAGACGTAGAGGTCGCCGTGGTTGTTGGCCTGGTCGGGGATGACGAAGCCGAAGCCGCGGTCGTTGCGTTTGAAGTTGCCGACCAGCTCGTTGCCGAGCGGCGGCAGGGCGATCGTTTCGCTGGCGCCGTAGACGATCTGGTGTTCTTCGATCAGCTCGCGCACGGCCAGGGCAAAGGCGTTGTAATCGTCCGGCTCGACACCGATCGCGCCGGCCAGCTCGCGTGACGGCTGGGGGCTGTAGGCCTGGTGAGAGATGTGTTTGAGGATGCGGTGTTTGAGATAGCGTTGCATGGGGGGGAGATTCTTTCGGAGAAAAGGGGGGGATGAAAGGGTGGCATCATATCGGCAATGCCACGGAGAAGATAGCAACGGGGCAAAACGCCGTTAGGCGCTGCAGATACGCTCTTCGGTGATTTGGGCGGCCACCTTAACCGGCGTCTGCCCGGTTTCCGCGGCGCGGTCCAGCACCTCGTCCAGCGTGCGACCGATGCCGGTGATCCAGTCGGCCAGCTCCGCCTCGCCCTCTTTCTGTTTCTCCAGCACGTACAGGCGAATCAGGCCGCCGGCGTTCACCAGGTAATCCGGTGCGTAGAGGATGTCGCGCACCGCCAGGGCCTCGGCGTGCGCCGTCTCGTCCAGCAACTGGTTGTTCGCGCCGCCCACGACCGCGCGTGTCTTCAATCCGTCGATGGTCTGATCGTTGATCACCCCGCCCAGCGCACACGGCGCGAGCACGTCGCACTCGGTCGTGATGATCCGATCGGGCGCAACCACGGTTGCACCGAACCGGTCGGCCGCCTTCTGCGTCAGCACCTCGTCCACGTCGGCTACGATCAGCTTCGCGCCGCGCTCGTGCAGCATCGACGCCAGGTGCAGCCCCACGCTGCCCACGCCCTGGATCGCGACCGTTATGCCTTCGACGCTGTCGGTGTCAAACAAGCGCGCCGCCACGCGTTCGATGCAGACGCACACGCCCAGCGCGGTGCTGATGCCCGGGTCACCGCTGTCCGTCGAGGCGCCAACGAAATGGTCCGTGCGATCGGCCAGAACGTCGATGTCTCGACAGTTAAAGCCCGAGTCTTCCGCGGCGATGTACGCGCCGTCCAGCGACTCGACCAGGTCGCCCAGTGAGAGCAACAGCTCGCGCGTCTTCTGTCGGCGCGGATCGCCGAT
The DNA here is from genome assembly GCA_028281485.1 of Phycisphaeraceae bacterium. Lineage (GTDB taxonomy): Bacteria > Planctomycetota > Phycisphaerae > Phycisphaerales > Zrk34 > JANQHD01. The sequence continues at coordinate 4,858 of JANQJT010000100.1, read as the reverse complement.
CACCACCGCCTTGCCCCCGCCCAGCGGCAGACCGCTGATCGCCGCCTTGCTCGACATCGCGCTGGACAAGCGAAGCACGTCCGTGCGCGCCTCCGCCTCGTCGCCGTACGTCCACATCCGCACGCCACCCAGCGAAGGCCCGAGCGCCGTGGAGTGCACCGCGATGATCGCGTGCAAACCCGTCGTGTCGTCACGACCGATGACCAGCTGTTCGTACCCCTCGATTCGCACTTGTTCGATAGAAAGCATCGGTGGATTACCTCACAAATAACGCGCCAACAGAATAGCGATCGCCGGTGGGGCGGCAAAGCGAGGCAGATTAGAAATAAAGGATCAGATCGCGGTTTCGGGTTCTTTGGCGGGCTTGTCAGAAGCGTCGTCTGAGTCCTCGTCGGCTTCGTTGTCCGGCAGCGAGGCCAGGTACTGGCGATGGCCCACCTTGTACGCCATCACCATGATGAAGCCGAACACCACCATGAACACCGCCGCCACGAATCGCATGCGCAGGAACACAAGCATGCTGCCCACCGCCGCGAACAGCAGCGCCATCAGGTAAAGCATGATGACCGCCTGCTTCACGGTCATGCCGGACCGGATGAGCTGGTGGTGGAGGTGTTGGTTGTCGGGCGCAAACAGGCCCTGGCCGCGGATCTTGCGTCGCACCAGCGCCAGCGTCGTGTCCAGTATCGGCAGCGCGAAGACCATCAGGCCCGCCATCACCAGCGCCGTGTCGCCCTTCTCGGCAAACAGCAGGATGTTGGTGATGCACAAGTACCCCAGCAGCATCGACCCGGCGTCGCCCATGAAGATGCTCGCGGGATTGAAGTTGTACGGCAGGAACCCGAGCACCGCGCCCAGCAGCGCAAGACACGTCACCACGCGCACCGGATCGTTCAATTCCGAGTAAGGCCCGCCGGCGTACAAACCCATCGCCAGCGCCGTCGAGATGAACAGGTAGCCGATCGCCACGATGCCCGTCACCCCGCTGGCCAGGCCGTCCAGCCCGTCCAGCAGGTTCGCCGCGTTACACCCGCCCAGCACCAGCACCGCCACCGCCGCGGCGCCGAGCCAGTACGTCAAACCGCCCCAGATCATCCACTCCTGCGGGTTCCACGGCGTCACCGACATGATCGCCTTGATAAAACCACTGACCAGTTCCACACCGATCGGCTCGCCGCCCGTCAGCGGCACCACCAACAGCGCCGCGGCGAACAGCTGCCCACCCACCTTCACGCGCGGGCTGATGCCGTACACGTCGTCGATCACACCCACGACCGTGATGATCAACGCGCCGATGATGATGCTCGCGGGGAAATCCACCGATGCGCTGAGATCGAGCGGGTCGGCGTTGTGCGGGTGTGCGAAGTAGCACACGATCACGCCCGCCAGCCAGCCGCCGAACACCGCGATGCCGCCCAGGTAAGCCACCGGCTCCTTGTGAGCCTTGCGCTTCATGTCCGGCCAGTCCACGATGCCGTTTTTCAGCGCCACCTTGCGCATCACCGGCGTCATGATGAACGCCACGACAAACGCCGCATAAAACACGCCGATATAGGGGGAGATGACCTCGGTCCACGAGAAACGCACCGATGCATCCACGGCCTCGGTCGTCTCGGTGCTCGCGATGATCAGTTGGCTCAGCTCAAGCATGACTCGCCTCGCTCGCCGCCCCCCCTTGCGGGCGGTCCGGTTCAATCAGTTCGTCCAGGATCGCATCCAGATCGGTCTTCGGCTCAAACCCGATCGCGCATCGTATCTTCGTCAGGTCCGGCACGCGACGCCGCAAGTCGTCAAAGCCTCTTCCGTACGCCCGCTCGTAGGGCACCGGTGTGATTCCACCAGCCGAACCCGTCTTTTTAATCACACGCTGGGCCAACTGCTCGATGGAGACCTCCTCGGTTGCGCCCACGTTAAAGACCTGTCCGTGGCAACGCTCGTCGTTGAGCAGTCGATCCAACGCCTCGACCGCGTCCCGCACGTGACAGAAACTGCGGGTCTGGCCCCCATCGCCGTAGACCTCTATCGGCTCATCACGCAGGGCCCGTTCGATGAAACGCGGAATCACCATCCCGTATTGCCCGATTTGACGGGGACCGACCGTATTAAACAGCCGCGCCACCACCACCGGCAGCCCGTCGGTGTGGTGATGAGCCAACGCCAGGTACTCGTCCATCGCCTTGCTCATCGCGTAAGACCACCGGCTGTAGATCGTCGCGCCGTAGGTCACGTCGTCGTCTTCTCGAAACGGCACGCGCGATGACTTGCCGTACACCTCGCTGGAGCTGGTGATCAGCGTGGGGATGCCGCGGTCGGCCACCGCGCGCAGCAGCAGGGCGGTTCCCATAATGTTCGTCTCGATCGATTCCACCGGACGATCCACGATCAGCTTCACCCCTACCGCCGCGGCCAAATGAAACACGCGATCGACACCGTCCGCCCAGACGCCGTCGGCATCCAAAGACTCGATCCCCATCTCCCGGACCGTCAGCCGATCGGTCGAAAGGTGGGCGAGATTCTCCGCCCGGCCGGTCGAGAAATCATCGATCACGACCACCGCGTGGCCCTGATCGAGCAGCCGCTCGGTCAGGTGTGACCCGACAAATCCCGCACCACCGGTGATCACGATCTTCATGCTTCTGGCGCCTTATTCACCCCCGCCGCCGAATCGGCGGTCTGAAGAGTATACCGCAGGATCGGCCGGTCGGTTCGTTTGATCGAGATGAAAAAAGCCCCGCGTCGCGGGGCATGAGGGTTATCCAATAGTTGGTTGAGCAGAAAACCGATCGGCGTCGCCGCGTCGGCTTTAGCCCTCGGTGTCGGTCTCGGGCGCCGGGGCTTCGCCGTCCGAGGTGTTGGTCGATTCGTCACCGGAATCATCCGTCGAAGACGTGGCCTGGCCCTTGGCGCGGAGCTTGCCGATCACCTCGTCGGTGATGTCCACCTCTTCGATGTTGTAGACGACGTTCGTGTTGCTGAAGATCACCACCGAGAAACCCTCGGCCTCGGCGATCTCGGAAGCAACCGGACGCACCAGGTCCTGGTAGAACTTCGTGCGGAACTGCTGCTGAATCTGGGCGAAGCCCTGACGCGCGCGGTTCTGTTGAGCGATGAAGTCGCGATTGAGATTCGCCTCGAACGCGGCCAGCTCGGCTTCCTGTTCCTCGGTCGGGTTCTCGCCGACCTCCAGACGCTTGGCGTCGAGCTGGTTCTTGAGGTCCTGCTGAATCTGCCCCAGCTCCGCGAGCAGCTGGTTGTTGATCTCCTGCATCTTCGCCGTGAGCTGCTTATCGAAGCCCAGCGCCTGGGAGACGATGTTGACATCGAGCACCGCGATCGTGTTGGAACCCGCGCCGTCGTGGCTGTGTTCCGGGGCCGTGTCGTGGGTGTGCGAGCCCGACTCGTTGCAGCCGGTCAGGCCGAGCGTGGTGAGGGCGGTCAGGGTCAGGATGATGATGAAACGATGCATGATGTGCCTCCGTCGTTGGTAGGCCGATAAGGATACGTCCCTTCGGTGTTTCATGCTAATCGGTCAGATCAACTCGCGAGTTTGCCATCGACATGCACATCCATCTGCGGGAAGGGGATGCCGATGTTGGCATCGTCCAGCGCCACCTTCACCGCACGGGTCAGCGCGTCTTTCACCGCCCAGTAGTCGTCGGTGGTCGACCAGACACGCACCGACCAGTTGATGCTCGAGTCGCCCAGGTCGCACAGCACCGCCGCCGGGGCCGGATCGGTCAGCACGCCCTCGACCTTCCTGGCCGCCTCCAGCAGCACCGAGCGCGCCTGATCCAGGTCGGCGGGGTAGTCCGTGCCCACCGCCACGTCCACGCGACGGGTGTCGTGATGGGTGATGTTCGTGATCGTCGAACCGAACACCGCGCCGTTGGGCACAATCACCCGCTGGTTGTCCGGCGTGTCCAGCCGGGTATTGAACAGATCGATCTCGTACACCTTGCCCACCACACCGGCCACGTCCACCACGTCACCGACCGTGAACGGGCGGAAGACCAGCAGCATGATGCCCGAGGCGAAGTGACCGAGCGTGCCCTGGAACGACAGCGCGATCGCCAGACCGGCAGCACCGATGACCGCCGCGAAGCTGGTCGTGTTGATGCCGAACACGCTGAGCACGCTCAGCAGCGCCATGATCAGGATGGCCCACTTGGTCATCTTGCCGAAGAAACGCGACAGCGTCAGGTCGAGACTGCCCTTGTTGCACGTCCGCGTGACCATGCCGCCGGCCCAGCTGGCCACGAGGTACGCCACGATCAGGATGACCAACACCTTGATCGCCGGCAGGCCGTACGTCTCGAACAGGTGCATGTACGTTTCGGGGTCCGTCGCAGACTCCATGTTCAGATTCACGCCGTTGTTCTCAGCGGCTTCTTTCGTGGCGTCGATACCGGCATCGATGTTATCCTGAACCGGTTCGCCGCCGGAGTCGGGAGTGGCTTGAGCAAGGATCATGGGTCTCTCCAGAGAAAGATAATGTGGGTGTTTTGACCAAGACTTGGGCCGACAGTTTAGCAACCCCAACGGTTAATTGCCCATTGAAACACGATAAATCCCCCGAAGATGCGCGTCATTTTTACCGATGTCAGGCCTGTGAGTGCGAGCCAAAAAAGCCCAAACGCAGACGCGATCGAACCGCCCAAGCCCACCCGGCGACGAGTCTGGGACGATGCGCCATTTGGTCGCAAAGTCACGCTGCTGGTTGCCGCCGCGTGTTTCTGGGGCGGCGCGGTCGGCATCGCCGCCACGCACTGGCAAGCCGCCTTCTGGTTATCGGTCCTGGCGGTCGCCGCCGTGGCCGGCCTCTACGTGATCATGGCCCGCGCCTGGATCAGCGCACCGC
>JANQJT010000092.1 GCA_028281485.1 Phycisphaeraceae bacterium | reverse complement strand
AACGTGTCATCGGTTAGTTGTTCCTGTCGTCCGTTCGGACGTTCCATGAGTAGATGTCTGCGTCGCGTGCCCCACCGCCCTCTCGTCCGTCGGCGCCGTAGCTGACGACTTCGAACGGTTCGCCGTTGGGGCCGGGGATGTTGTACTCGTAGGGACGGTCCCAGGGGTCGGTGCGGGAGGTGACGTTGTCGAGCGCGTCGAGGCCGGCCTGCTGGGTGGGGTATTGCTTGTGTTCCTGCCGGTAGAGCTCGATGGCGTTCATGATGGTGACGATGTCGCTCTTGGCGCGGTTGGCCTCGGCGGTGTCGAGGTACCCCCCTACCTTGAGCGCGACGGCGCCGGCGAGCAGGCCGATGATGACGACGACGACCATGACTTCGATGAGCGAGAAGCCGCGGCGGTGAGTGGTGTGGTGTTGTTTCATGCCTTCTTTCCTTGAGTTCTGTGTTAGAGGACGTCGCCGGCTTCGAGGATGGGGAGGATGACGGCGAAGGCGATGGTGGCGACGGTGATGGCGAGGAAGATCATCATGATCGGTTCGAGCAGCGCGGTGAGGCGGGAGCTGGTGATCTCGACCTGCGTGTCGTAGTCGTGTGAGAGCGATTCGAGCATCTCTTCGAGTCGGCCGGATGCCTGGCCGACGGCGAAGACCTGGATGACGACGGGCGGGAAGGCGTCTGTTTTTTCCAGTGCTTCGGCGATGTCACGGCCGGCGTGGACGGTCTGTTCGCAGGTGACCAGCGCGTTTTTGAGGACGCGGTTGCCGACGGTGTTTTGTGCGATCTGCACGGCGCGGACAAAGACGACGTCGCTCTTGAGGAGCGTGGCCATGACCATGGACATGCGTGCGATGGATTGCTTGCGGATGAGTTCGCCGAGGATGGGGATGCGCAGGAGGAATCGGTCCCAGGCCGTGCCGCCGCGTTCGGTGTTGAGTGTGAGTTTGAAGGCGAGTCCGACGAGGAGGACGGCGGCGATGAGGAAGTGCCACCAGGCCAGGAGGAAGTCGCTGACGAACTTGACGGCTTCGGTGACGAGGGGCAGGGGCTTGCCGGAGTCTGTGAGGACGGTGAGCACCTTGGGCACGACGAAGGTCATGAGGAAGATGGAGATGATGACACCGATGGCGCTGACGATGGCGGGGTAGATGAGGGCGGCGATGACGCGGTTCTTGAGCGTGGCGGTGCGGCGGCGGTAGCCGACGAGCTGAGAGAGGGCGTCGTCGAGTGTGCCGGCGTTCTCGCCGACCTCGACGATGTTGAGGCAGATGTCGTCGAAGAGTTCGGGTTGCATGGCCATGGCTTCGGCGAGGCTGCCGCCTGCGGCGACGTGGTCGCGCAGGAGCATGATGACCTGCTTGAATCGGCCGGTGTGTTGGCGTGCGATGGTGTCGAGCGCTTCGAGGAGTGGGATGTCGGCGGCGCCGAGCGTGGCCATTTCCTGGAGGAGGCCTGAGACCTTGCCCTTCTGGCGAGAGAGGAGGTAGCTCTGAAGTGCGCTGCGACCGCGGCCGGGTTTCTGTTCGACGACCTCGCGGATGGCCAGACCCTGCGCGCGGAGCTGATCGCGTGCGTGGCGCGCGGAGTCTGCGGCGATGGTTCCGCGTGTGGGGACGGATCCGGCGGTGTCGTTGATGGTGGCGGTGTACGCGTAGACAGCCATCAGAAGCCCGCCCTCATGCTGAGCCGCATGACCTCGTCGAGCGTGGTCTGGCCGGCGACGACCTTTTCGAGCCCGTCGTCGCTGAGGGAGCGCATGCCGGCGCGGATGACGGCGTTGTTGATCGCGGCGGCGGTTTCGTTGGCCTGAATGCGTGTGCGGATTTCGTCGTCGACGACGAGCAGTTCGAAGCAGCCCTGTCGTCCGTGGTAGCCGGTGCCGCGGCATGCGTCGCAGCCGGCGCCCTTGCGGAAGCCGGCCAACTCTTCGGCGCCGGGTGCGTAGCGGAGTGTTTCCAACTCGGCGGGCTTGGGTGTGTAGGGTTTGGCGCACTGGGGACAGATGCGACGGACGAGGCGCTGGGCGAGGACACCGACGAGAGAGCTGCTGACGAGGTAGGGTTCGATGCCGAGGTCGAGGAGGCGTGTGACGCTGCTGGCGGCGTCGTTGGTGTGGAGTGTGGAGAAGACGAGGTGGCCGGTGAGCGCGGCCTGGATGGCCATGATGGCGGTCTCGTGGTCGCGGATCTCACCGATCATGACGATGTCGGGGTCTTGTCGCAGAACGCTGCGCAGGCCGGAGGCGAAGGTCATGCCCTTCTTGTCGGAGATCTGGATCTGGCTGATGCCGTCGAGCTGGTACTCGATGGGGTCTTCGAGTGTGATGATGTTGCGTTCGGTGGAGTTGATCTCTCCGAGCGAGGCGTAGAGCGTGGTGCTCTTGCCGGAGCCGGTCGGGCCGGTGACGAGGATGAGACCGTGCTCGACGCCAATGAGACGTGCGAAGTGATTGAGGGTGACGGGGTCCATGCCGAGGTCGCCGAGCGTGTAGAGCCGGATGGACTTGTCGAGGAGTCGGATGACGACGCGTTCGCCGTGGCTGGCGGGGACGGTGGAGACGCGGAGGTCGATGACGCGGTCGCCGATCTGGACGGTGGCGCGGCCGTCCTGGGGGAGGCGTTTTTCGGCGATGTTCATGCGTGCCATGACCTTGATGCGGCTGGTGACTTCTTCCTGGACGCCAGCGGGCAGGTCGAAGGTGTCGAAGAGGACGCCATCGATGCGCATGCGGACGACGAGGCGGTCTTCGTAGGGTTGAATGTGGATGTCGGAGGCTTCCTGCTGGACGGCTTCGAAGAGGACGAGATTGACGAGCTTGATGACGGGGGCGCGGTCGGAGACGTTGAGCAGGTCCTCGCGGTTTTCCAGTTCCTTGACTTCGCCGATGACGGTTTCGCGGTCGAGTTTTTCGACGTAGTCGTGCGCGGCGCCGGTCTGTGTGCCGTAGGCCTGGTTGATGGCGGCGGCCATGTCCTTGGCGTCGGCGGCGGCGACGTCGAAAGCGCCACCGAGCCAGCGTCGCATCACGTCGCGTGTCTGGTGATCGGTCGGGTCGACCATGGCCAGGACGAGGCGGTCTTCGTCGCCGCTGATGCCGAGGACCCGCTTGTCGCGGGCGAAGCCGATGGGCACGCGTTTGACGAAGGCGGCGGAGGGGTGTTGACGGGTGAGGTCGATGGTGGGGAGCGGCGCAGTCTTGTCCCGGTGCGGGGACACGGCGACAGGCTCACCGGCTTGCTGCGGTGTGGTCCGTTGTCCCTGATTCCCGTGTTTCGATGAGACGATCATGTTAGGTCCTCTCTGTTACGGGAGCGCGACGGGCTCGCTATCGGGGAAGCCGTCTTCGAGTTCGGCGTCGGTGGCGGCGTGACCGGAGACGTAGCGCAGGTCTTTGAACTTGTCGTCGCGGAGGATGGTGGCGTTGATGAAGACGAAGAGCGTGGTTTGTTGTGCGGTGTTGCTGCGGTCGGAGAAGGCGTACTCGATGACGGGGATCTCGCCGAGGATGGGGACGCGGTCGATGCGGTCGCGGAGTGTTTCACGGGTGAGGCCGCCGACGACGATGGTGTAGCCGTTGGGGAAGGTGGCTTCGCTGGAGAGCTTGTTGGTCTGTCGTGCTGGGGGCAGGTCGGCGGAGACGGTGGAGGAGTCGGAGCTGGAATCGGATGAGCCGGAGCCGACGCTGCTGACCTCGGCGAAGCTGGACAGCTCGATGGCGTACTCGAGTTTGAGGTGGTCGCCTTCGCTGATCTGGGGTTTGACCTTGATGCTGGTGCCGGCCGCGGCGAAGCCGCCGAAGCTGGTGCTGGAGACGGTGTTGGAGGCGTTGATGCTGGAGAAGGGTTCTTCGTTTTCGCTGACGAGTTCGCCGGTGGCGTTGTCGTTGACCAGGAGGCTGGGGCGTGAGATGACCTTGGCGCGGGTGTCGCTGTCGAGTGCGCGGATGACGATGTCGGCGATGTCGGCGGTGAGGATGGCGCCGTTGAAGCCGATGCCGGGCTTGAGGACGAGGGTGGGGTCGGAGGGGTCGACGTCGGAGCTGAGGCCGAAGGAGCTGAAGGTGAGGTAGCGTCCTTCGTCGGTGACGCCGCCGGCGCGGAGGATTTCA
>JANQJT010000084.1 GCA_028281485.1 Phycisphaeraceae bacterium | reverse complement strand
CTCGTCGATGTCGAGCTGGAAGCCCAGGTCCTGCAAGGCCTGGAGCATGTGGCGTGAGTCGTCAGAAAACAGCACGCCGGTGAGCGTTGAAGGCCCGTCGGCCAGCGCCGCTAGGATCAGCGCACGGTTGGTGATCGACTTGGAACCGGGCGGACGCACGGTCGCGTCAAACGGCGCGGTCAGCGGCTGGATGGGCAATGGGTCGGTCATGATGGGCGCGGGGCGCGGTCAGTCGGTCTTGCGGAAGACCGCCACGATGTGTTCGATGGGGACGACGAACAGGCGGTTGTCGCCCTCGAAGTCCACGGGGATGGCGTTCTTGGGGTTGAACAGCACCTTGTCGTACTGGGCGATGGGATAGTCCTCGTCGTGTTCGATGACCGCGCTGATGGCGACGACCCGGCCGGTGAGCGTGGGGATTTCGATCTTGTCCGGCAGATGAATCCCGGCCTTGGTGGTCTTGCGGTCCTCGTCCTTGCGGATGAGCACGCGCATGCCGATGGGCTCGACGGTTTCGATGGTCTTGGCGGTCGGTTGCGGCTTGGTCATCGGGTAAAAACTCTCGTCGTTTGATCGAACAAAGTATTTTATTCGATCGCCGCGGGATCAGCCAGTTTTGGCGGGGCTGCGCCGCTGTGGTAAAAAGCGGACATGGAACTGACTCAATTCATCCGTGACATCCCCGACTGGCCCAAGCCGGGGGTGACCTTCAAAGACATCACCCCCCTTCTGGCCGACCCGGCGGCGCTGGCGATGGCCGTGGAACAGATGGCCAATCCGTTCCGCGGCAAGGGCGTGGACGTGGTGGTCGGCACCGAGTCGCGCGGGTTTATCTTCGGCACGGCCGTGGCCCAAGCGCTCAGCGCGGGCTTCATCCCGGTGCGCAAGCCGGACAAGCTGCCGTGGAAAACCCACCGCATGGAGTACGAGCTGGAGTACGGCACGGACTGCCTGGAGATCCACACCGACGCGATCCGGCCCGGTCAGCGCGTGCTCATCGTAGACGACGTATTGGCGACCGGCGGGACGCTGGCGGCTACGATCGAGCTGGTCCGCAAGCTCGGCGGTGAGATCGTGGGTGTGTCGTTGCTGATGGAACTGTCCTTCCTCAACGGCGCCGAGAAGCTGGGCGATCACAAAAACGTCCACGCCGTGATCTCGTATTGATCGGAGGGCGTGAACGTTTTCAAACGCGTCGAGATTGTTTACGCGCGGCGCGAGCGACGTGTGATGACCAGTGCGCCCTTGTGCTTGTCGGTATTCACGGGGAGGCTGCTGACGCGGCCGCGCCAAGCTCGCTCCCTACAAAAACACCCACGCCGCGATCAGCTGTTGAAGCTGTTGGTCGCGGCGTGGGTGTCGTGAGAACACCGGGAAGTTTTTCGTTCGATCACGCGCGGCGTCGCATGAGGGCCAACGCGCCGAGCGTCAGCAGGCCCAGCGACCCGGGTTCGGGGACCTGACTGAAGGTCTGGCGGATGTAGTGGATCTCGAGCGATGCGCCGTCGTCGTCATCGTCATCGTCGCCGCCCAGGGCGTACAGATCGATGACTTTCTCGACATCCAGCGAGAGCTGGGGCGTCTCGTTGAAGAAGCTCGCGTCCGTCGTCGACATCGTGTCGCTGTCGAGCTGGACCATCAGCATCTGGCTGAAGCCGCCGTCGCCGGTATAGGTCTCGGTGATCTTGGCGAGGAAGCTGCCGTCGTCGTCGTCACCGTCGTCGGCATCGCCGTCGTCGTCGTCGTCGTCGTCGTCATCATCATCATCGTCCCCGCGCGTCGCGATGCCGCTGAACCCGAGGTGGGCGTCGGTGATGCGGAATCCGTTGGCGGCCGCGTCGGGCAGGATCGAGACCGTGTAGTTAAAAACGATCTTTGCGTTCATGCCGCCGTCGTCATCGTCGTCATCGTTGCCTTCTTTATCGTCGTCGTCGTGCGTGTGGACCGTGGACGAGCCGTTGGCAGCGGGGACGAGGTCGAACCCGATGCCCGCCAGGCCCATATCGATCGGCTTGACCACGATGTCACTGGGGGCGATCGTCACGTCACCGGTGCTGACGTACGCGATGTTGCTAAACTGCTTATCGCCAACGACAAACTCGTTGTCGATCAGCTGGTCGAGAGTGGTCGTCCCTCCCGAAATGTCGATCACCGAAGCCCGCGACGTGCTCGCGACCACCGCCAGCACGATCACTCCCACTACCGACAACGACATCGCTCGGCAAAACAGGTTGCAACGCATCTCTAACTCTCCGATCTTCAGCCTGTAAATCCGTACTCTCTCACGCTCGCGCCATCGAACAGATCGCCGAGCACTCTCTCACTGTATGCATATGAATCGGTGATACCTCTCGCTCATCGATTCCACTGGCTTATACATACCCGATACGAGCCGGGTGGCAAGCACATAATTCCTTGTAAATCAAGATGATTATAATTCCAATTCTATGCGGATGATTATCGGCTGAAGTTGGGGTCGGCTTGCGGTTATCCGTCCGGTAAGAGGGCAAAAGAGCGAAACCGTCCCCCCAACGGGTCGGCGTGTCACGAGCCCATAAGCAGTTTCCGCAGGACGGGGAGGATGGTCTCGTCTTCGAGGTAGGCCGGGGGAGGCCGGAAGTAGATGCTGGCCGGCTGGTTCAGGCCGGGCGGATCGACCATGCGGACCGAGCCGGGGGCGTCGCCGAGGTGTTCGTAGAGCTGTTGGATGTGTTGGGTCTCGAAGATGAGGTCCGCGTCGTGTCGCTTGAGCTTGGTGACGCGCAGGTCGGTCAGGGCGATGCGGAGCTGGGCCAGGTCGACGAGGCGTTGGGCGGTGGCGGGCAATGCGCCGTAGGCGTCGGTCAGGTCTTTTTGAATGTCTTTGAGCTGTTGTCGATCGGTGGCGCGGTTGATGCGTCGGTAGGCGGCCATGCGGTGCGAGTCGGAGGGGATGTAGCTCTTGGGCAGTGCGCCGGCGATGCCGATGTCCAGGTGGGTGAGGTGGGTTTGCTTGAGCGGCGTGTGTTTGAGTTCGGCGGTGGCCTGTTCGAGCAGCTGGCAGTACATCTGGTAGCCGACGGTGGCGATGTGGCCGGACTGTTCGGGTCCGATGACGTTGCCGGCGCCGCGGATCTCCATGTCGCGCATGGCGATCTTGAAGCCCGCGCCGAGCATGGAGAACTGCTCGATGGCGGACAGGCGTTTGGCGGCGACCTCGGTCAGGGCGCGTGAGTCGGGGAGCATGAGGTAGCAGTAGGCGCGGTGCTTGTACCGCCCCACCCGGCCGCGCAGCTGGTGCAGCTCGGCCAGGCCGAAGCGGTCGGCGTCGGCGATGAACATCGTGTTGGCGGTGGGGATGTCGATGCCGCTCTCGATGATGGTGGTGCAGACCAGCACGTCCGCTTCGCGTCGGATGAACCTGAGCATGACGTCTTCGAGCTCGTGGGCCTTCATCTGGCCGTGCCCGACGATAATGCGTGCCTCGGGCACGCGCGTGCGCAGCTCGTTGGCGACGTTGTGGATGTTGTGCACGCGGTTGTGGACGAAGAAGCACTGGCCGTCGCGGTTGAGCTCGCGGATGATGCCGCGTCGGATGCGGTCCTTGTCGTGGGGGACGACCTCGGTGACGATCGCGCGGCGGGCGGCGGGCGGCGTGGTCAGGGAGCTGATGTCGCGCAGGCCCATCAGCGCCATGTGCAGCGTGCGGGGGATGGGCGTGGCCGAGAGCGTGAGCACGTCGACGGTGACACGGAACCGCATCAGCTGGTTCTTGTGTTCCACGCCGAAGCGTTGCTCCTCGTCGACGATGACCAGGCCGAGGTCCTTGAAGTGGACGTCGCCGGAGAGAAGGCGGTGCGTGCCGATAAGGATGTCGACCTTGCCGGAGCCGACGGACTCGCAGATGCGTTTGGCCTGGGAGCCGGTCTTGAAACGCGAGAGGCTCTCGACGTGGACGGGGTAGTCGGCCATGCGCTGTTGGAACGTGCGTTCGTGCTGTTCACACAGGACGGTCGTCGGGCAGAGCACGGCGACCTGCTTACCGCCTTCGATGGCCTTGAACGCGGCGCGCATGGCGACCTCGGTCTTGCCGAAGCCCACGTCGCCGCA
>JANQJT010000080.1 GCA_028281485.1 Phycisphaeraceae bacterium | reverse complement strand
GAGTCGCCGGTGAAGCTGCACATGGAGGTCGGCCGCATCGACGGCGCCGACAAGGAGGGGGCGCTCAGCAACGAGGACGTGCTGCACATCCGCAAGCGTGTCGAGAAGGCGCTGAAGATCCCGATCACGCTGCGCATCGAGGCGAGTGACCTGGCCGACGATGAGAAGTACACCATCGCGCTTCAGCACATGACCCCTCCGGGTTTTGCCGAGACCAAGCTGACCGACGCGAGCGGCAACGCGTTGACGGACACCAACGGCGACGGTTTCATCGACGTCACCGCCGCGGCGCCCGAAGACGGCGGCGAGGCGACCGTGCTGCTGCACATCCCCGCGCTGGATTCTCAGAAGTCTTCACCGCAGTCCTACCTGGCCGGCCCGGCCGCGGTGATCAGCATGGCGCACGTGAAGAAGAACAAGGACGGAAACTTCGATGTGAAGATGAAGAAGGAGGTCGGCGTGCAGGCCATCGACTGGCACCCGATCGTCACGCGATTCGAGATCACCAAGCGCACGCCCGAGATCGGTCGATCCGAGGGCGGCGACTCCCCGGCGGACTTCGACGCGGGCTTCCGCGATTACCGCTGGTCGTTTACCGAGATGACCAATTCCAAGGGCACGCTGAAGGCGATCTTTGACAAGGCCGTCTACCCCGTCGCCAGCCAGGAGGGCAATATCGGCAAGGACCAGCCCGTCATGCTGGGCTGGCGCAAGCACCCCGAGGCGATGAAGCCGGAGTTCCTGATCGCGATGGACAAGCCGGGCGTGACCGAGGTGGTGGCGATGTCGCACCGCTCGCACCCCGAGGTGGCGCTGTGGGTGGAGATCATCGGCCCGCCCATCGCCGAGGCCCCCTCGACAAACGCGGCGGGCGGCAACGGCGGCTTCGACGACATGGGCAGCGGCACGCAACCCGCGCCCTCCGGTGACACCGAGATCAACGAACCGATGACCCAGGAAACGCTCGAGCGTCTGATCTGGGTGGACGACCCGACGTTCGTCATCAACCGCGTGTATCACTTCACCGCAGAGGACCAGAAGCTCAGCCAGGAAGACTTCGACGAGAAGCTCAAGGAATGGCTGCGCCTCGAGCCGCTGAGCGAGAAGGCGAAAAACCCCGACCGCCCGGACGAGGAGTTGAGCAAGCCCGTGCCCTTCCTGCAGACCGATCGCCCGATGACGACGTTCAACGTGATGCGTCAGCAGATGCTGGTGAAGCAGAAGGTGCCGATCCGCGCGTTGGCCCAGACGCCGGGCGTGTACGAGCTGCGCTTCAGCGCGTTCTTCTACCACAGCGAAGAGGGGCGCGACCTGGGCAAGGAGCAAAACGTGGGTATCCGTTTCGTCATCCTGCCGAGCCGGTTCCAGGTGCGGACGATCGATTACGACACCCATCGCCTGCGCTGAGCATGAAAAAAAACGACCCGCCGGATGACGGGTCGCTTATGATCACAGTTTCTCAACGCACCGCTTCGGCGGTGCGTTTTTCAGATGTCGTAGTCGCGGGGGAAGTACTGCTGGAGGAACGCGGTGACCTTGCGGACGCCAACCATGCCCTTCAGCTTCTTGTCCTGGTCGATGACGGGCACGTGGCGGAACCCGCCGGACACCATCACGTTCAGGACGCGTGCGAGGCTGTCGGTGTTGTAAGCCGTGACCGGCTCGGCCGTCATGATGTCACCGAGCAGCCGATCCTTCACCTCGTCGTAGTGATCGGCCACGCGCACCAGCACGTCGCGCTCGGAGAAGATGCCGATCGGCTCGCGGTCTTCGTTCATCACGACCACGCAGGCAAAGTTGTTGTCGTTCATGAACTGGATCGCATCGGCCACGGTTATGTCCGCCCGGGCCTTGAGGTGATCGTCGAAGGGCACGACCTCCACGATGCCGTCGATCAGCGCGTGCTCCAGCTCGTCCTCGTATTCCTTGGGATCGTAGTTGCTGAGCGGGTCTTCGAACTCACCCGGCTCGGGTTGGCGTCTCTCGCGGCGAACCATCAGGCGCCCTCCCTTTCTTCGATCGACAGGTTGCTGTTGATCGGCTGGACCTTGACGGAGCGGGGGAAGTGGTCCACCACGTACTCCATCACGCCGCGCAGGCCCGTCAGCGACACCGCCTTGCCGCCCGGATCGATCACGCAGACCCAGCGGTACTGACGCTCACGCATCACGTTGATCAGGCGGGCGATGCTGTCGGTCGTCTTCACCGTGACCACGTTCGTGGTCATGTGATCGCTGACAGGATCGTCCATCGACTGCGGGGTGGTTGCCAGCAGGCGGATCAATAGCTTCTCGTTGAACATGCCGATCGGGTGGCCGGCGTCGTCCACCGCCACCGCGGCGCCCAGGCGTGCGGCCTTCATCAGCTCGCACGCCCGGCGGACCGTGTCCGTCGGCTTGATCGTCACCAACTGCCGCAGGGACAGATCGGCAACGGTCTCTTCATAAATGTTGTCTTGCAGACCCATACGTGTGCTCCGGGCAAGCCATCGATCCGCTCTAGGCAAGGTCGCTTGGACAGGCCCCAGGTCCTTTTGAGAATCGAACGGCTTGCGAACACAACCATTGTATCGCTCACCGGCGCGCGTGTCGATCGGTGTGCACGTTAAACGAATCGTCGTTAAACTCCTGCCTGAAAACCCTTTCAGGTCAATACCATGCATCACATCACAAGCCCCGCCAATCCCCGCATCAAGGCCGCGGTTCGGCTGCAGCGTCAGTCGTCACAGCGTCGTGCGACGGGGCTGTTTTGCGTGGAGACGCCGCGCGAGCTTGTGCGGGCGATGGACGCGGGGCTCGATCCGATCGAGGTGTATGGGTTGGAAGAAGTGTTGTCGGATGAACCGGCGGTCGAGCGGGCGGTGGCGGGCGGGGCCGAGCCGATCGCCGTGACGCCGGCGGTATTGCAGAAGCTTTCGTATCGTGAGAACCCGCGGGGTTTCGTGGCGGTGATGCAGGCAAAGGCGCGGGGATTGGGGGATCTCACGATGGAAGCCGACGTCTGCGTGATCGTGTGCAGCGGTCTCGAGAAGCCGGGCAATCTCGGTGCGATCCTGCGCAGCGCCGATGCGCTGGGAGCCGGGGCGGTCTTGATCGATCGGCCCGACTACGATCTGTACAACCCCAACGCCCTGCGCGCCAGCACCGGTGCGGTGTTTACCGTGCCCGTCGTGGGCGATCACACCGACGCTTTGATCGCGTGGTTGAAAGACAACGGTTTCAAGGTTTGCGCCGCGACGCCGGACGCCGAAGTTGCCGTTGGGGCCGTGGATGCGACCGGTCGGATCGCCTGGGTACTGGGCAGCGAGGCGGAGGGCTTGAGCGGGGAGTGGCTCGAGGCGGCGGACACCGCGGTGACCATCCCGATGCGAGGTAAGACCGCCGATTCACTGAACGTGTCGGTCAGCGCAGCGCTGTTGCTATACGAAACCGATCGCCAGCGGCGCGGGGTGTGATTACGCCAGGGGTGTGAACTCGGGCGTGTCGTTGTCGTCGGCCTTGGGCTTGGATTTGGC
>JANQJT010000048.1 GCA_028281485.1 Phycisphaeraceae bacterium | reverse complement strand
CGATCTTCCACAGCGCGCGTGCGACGTGCTCGGCGTCTGAGAGCCGCTCACCCAGCGCATCGGTGTACGCCCGGGCGCGGTGCACACCCCCCGGCGCGTCGGGCACGGCCACGACAACCGTCAACGCATCGTGGGAAAACTGCTCGCGATACTCGATGTAACGCGCGTTCCAGGGCAGCGCCTCGCTGATCAGCGCGTTGCGATCGGGCAGGAAGCCCAACCGGTCCACGGAGAACCACACACACGCCGCCGCCGCCAGCAGCGCCACCGCCAGCAAACGCCGGGGGTGGTCACACACCAGCGCCGCCCAGGTGCCTAGCAGTCGGTCTCTCAGCTGATCGTGCATGGTTTGGTCAGGGGCCGCAGCGCGGCCGCGGGTCTCATCACGCGGGGGTAAACGGCGGATTATAGCACCGCCCGGTGCGGCCGATAAGTCCTCTCCTGGGTCCCGTTCGGTTACACGTTCATGCGATGGCGCGCGCCGCGCCGATACCAATACCCGCACATCGCAACGAAGAGGTTTAAGTTATGAGCAAGCAGCAGTTGATTGAGGCCATCCGCAAGCACAACCACTCGGCGACGCAGGACTTCCTGATGGGCTTCAACGAAGACGCGCTGAACAACTACCTCAACCACCTGGAATACCGGCGGCGCCCGCGCAACAGCAACAGCCGCTGGATCCGCCCCGGCGAAACCCCCGCCGTCGTCATGCGCGCACGCAGATAAGTTTCCTTACACACCACGCAGGCATCGGCCGGACCTAAATCGACTTGCTGGTGGAGCAGAGTGAGCGAACACGTGGGCGAAACCGCCTGCGTGTTCTTTTCATGGCGCAGCCTCTTGCGGCGCCGCTCCCAGCTCTTCCAGCTCGACCGGCTCATACGACATGATCATGATCAGCGGGTCGCTGAGGTGTTTTTGCGCCACTGCCTGCACCCGCTCGGCCGTCACGCTCCGCAGCTGCTCGATGTAGCGATCGGCGTGGTCGTAGCCTCGGCCGTACAGCTCGTCGATCGCCGCACCGATCGCACGCTGCGCGTTGGACTGGTTGCCCATGGCCTGTGTCACGACCGCGGCGCTGATCGCGCGGTGCAGCGTGTCTTCGTCCACCCGCTCGGCCTTGAGACGCTCGACCACCGCCAGCGACCGGTCGATCGCCATCTGAGCGCGTGTCGGATCGGTGTTGAACGCCATCGCCCAGTAGCCCGGCGCCAGCCCCGTACGGTGGAAGCCCCACGCCGCGTAGACCAGGCCCGGCCCATCGCCGCGCAACGCCACCGTCAGCCAACCCGACGGGAACGTGCTGACCACCTTGGTCATCACCTCCATCGTCGCCATCTCGTCGTCGGTCACCGGCACGGTCGGCCCGTAGCCGATCACCACCGCCGCCAGTCGCTTGTTCGTCTGTCGATAGATCGCCCCGCCGTCGACCGGCTCGGGCTGACGCACGACGAAGCTCTCGGGCTGGTGGTCCGGCACGCCGCCGAACTGCTTCTCGACCTCCGTCAGCACGGCGTCGGGATCGATGTCGCCGATGATTGCCAGCACGCCCGAAGAGGCGGACACGTGGTTCTGGTAGCACCGGGCCAGTTGATCGGCGGTGAGCGGCTCGATCGCCTCGGCCCTGCCCGACGCCGGCCACGACCACGGGTGCTCGCCGTACCACGCCTCGTGGAACCGATTGAACATCTCACCGGACCAGCGATCGTCCGCCGACGCGATCGCCGACAGGATGCGCGGCTTGAGCTTGGCCCACTCGCCTTCGTCAAACGTCGGTTGTTGGATCACGTCCCCCATCAGGTCGAGAATCTCACGCCAGTCCTTGCTGAGGCACTCTGCGTTGACGTAGTACGAGTTCTTGCCCGCCCCGCTGCCCATCGATGCGCCGGTCGGCTCCAGCAGCAGCGCGATCTCGTCGGCCGTGCGCCCCGCGGTGCCCTTCATGAGCATCGCCATCGTCGCGCTGCTGTGCCCCTCACCGCCGGCGCGATCCATGAGCTGGCCGCCGAGG
>JANQJT010000332.1 GCA_028281485.1 Phycisphaeraceae bacterium | reverse complement strand
CGATGCCGATTTCCTGGAGCGCCGCCTGGCGGTCTTTCAAACCAATTGGCGAATGTTATGCCGTTACCGGCCCGAGCCCTATCAAGGCGCGGCCATGCTTGTCGAAGCATCCCGAATTTCCCCACGCGTGGCCTCGGGCAACTTTTGGGCCTGGCGGGATTTAATTGCCGAAATACACCAACACCAACTGGACGACGACCACTACGGCGTCATCGCCAATCCGAACCTGAGTCCCCCGATCAAACGCGTACTCACACCCCAGCTCGTCGTCCACGCGTGCGCCAGCTTCCCATCCTCACCCAAAAACTCGATCCCCTGCGCCTTCGCGAAGTTCTGCCCCAGAAAGTGACTCGTCCCCGCCTGCAGGCTCTTGCGGTCCTGCATCATCGCCTCGATCGCCAGCGTCGCCACCGCGCCCGGGAAACGCTCGTGCGCAGGCTTCGCACCCTTGATCACAGGCATCGCCATGAAATCCTCCGCAAACCGCGCATACACCTCGTGCATCTGCTCGGTCTCCGCGACCGCCTCCGCCTCCGTCGCGTGCGCCGTGTGCCCCTCCTGCCACAGAAACTCCGCCGTCCGCAAAAACAAACGCGTCCTAAGCTCCCAACGCACCACGTTCGCCCACTGATTGATCAACAAAGGAAGATCACGATAGCTCTCCACCCACTTCGCAAAGCTCGCCCCGATGATCATCTCACTGGTCGGCCGCACAACCAGCGGCTCCTCCAGCTCACCCGCAGGCCTCAACCCCCCCGCCCCGTCATCCTCCAGGCGGTGATGCGTCACCACCGCGCACTCCTTGGCAAAACCCTCCACGTGCTCCGCCTCTTTCTCCAGGTAACTCTTCGGAATGAAAAGCGGGAAATAAGCGTTCTTGTGCCCCGTCGCCTTGAACATCCCGTCCAGCTCGCGCTGCATGTTCTCCCACAACGCATAACCCCACGGCTTGATCACCATGCAGCCACGCACGTCCGACGTCTCCGCCAGGTCCGCCGCGCGAATCACCTGCTGGTACCACTGCGGATAGTCCTCCTCGCGCGTCGGCGAGATCGCTGTCTTGGCTTTCTTACCCATGGCCGCAAAAGATACCAACATCCACCCCACCCCTCCACATACACCGCCACCACACTCCCCTCCATCCTTTAGCCCCGGGCTCCGCCCGGGGGTGCCCGCCTTTTCGTAGGGTGGGTCGAACGCAGGGCGACCCACCATTCCCACCTCACCACTCAATCAATCCACCGATCAACCGGAATCACTCCACATCCCCCTCCCAGGTCACCTCGACACGCTTTGCCGATTGCCCGATCGACCGATTGATTGTCTAAACAAACAACCGGCCGGCGCTCCATCCCGAAGCACCGGCCGGCATCATCCATGCTCTTTCAATCCATCAAGACCGACGACGACGCGCGCCCAGCGCGCCCGCGCCAAGCATCAACAGCGCCACGCTCGCAGGCTCGGGCACGACCTCTTCGCCCACAGCCTCGATCGCGTTGATGTCCAGCACCGCGTAGTTGTGCGGGTCTTCCTTGAAAATCTCAAAGGTCACCAGACTGTACGCGTGGTCCCACAGGTGACCACCGTGCATCAGGAAGCTCACCGCGCCCGTGCCGTCCAGCACGAACAACTCGCTGCCCGTCGCGTAGTAACCGTCCGGATCCGCAGGATCCGGGATCTGGCGGATGCTGAAGATGATCTCATCGGCAAGGGCCACCGGACCACCCTCACCGCCGCCCGGCAGAATCTCAAACCCAAACTCGTCGTCGCCGTCCTGCCCCGCTCGCTCCTGCACCATCAGCGCGTCCAGGTTGATCTCAAACTCAAGACCATCCGGAACCGTCGAGGGCACGGGACCAAGCAGACTCGTCACCGCCGCAACAATCGTGCTGTGTGCGATATAAGGCGTCCCCGTTGAACCCACACCGTTCCACACCGAAACCGCATCACCCGGCAACACGCCCAAGCTCGCGATATCCACGTCCAGCGAATACTTGTCCGCATCCGCCGTCACCGCGGGCTCAGGACCCCAAACCTCAAGACCGTCCACATCCTTCATCGCAGGCGGAGTCGGCATCCCGTTGATCGAAGGCGCCGCCGCCCAAAGCAACTGCGTATCCAGCGGATTCCCGCCCGCCGGACCAACCGTCGCCAGTTCAACATTGATCGTATCCGGCCCGCCAACCACGTTGCCGTTACCCAGCACAACCGGCACACCCGGCGCCAGCACGCCCGGGAACGGCGCACCGAACGAGTAACCGATAAACGCGTCATCAATGCTGAACAGCAGATGCGCCACATCCACCGTCACCTCATCGAACGCGAAATCCTTACGATTCGCGATCGCGTCGATCTCCTGGTCCGCAGTCCACAGCGGCCGCGCCCCCGTATAATCGATCCCGTCCGTTGCACCACCAAGCCCGTCCCACGCAACAATCTGCTGCGGGTCCGCCGCCGTCCCCAACGCCGTAATCATGTGATCCAGATCATGCGAGTACTCCTTGCCCGGCACAACCGACGGCGGCGAAACCGCCTTGCCGAAGCCCGGCACACCCGCAAAACCAACCGGCGTATACGGGATCGTCGCAATCCCCTCCGACACCCCAAGTCCCAAAACTAAACCACCCATCACCATCAGTGTTGTCCAGCGTCTCCTGTTCATCTCGATTCCCTTTCGTGTGCGAATCCCAATCTCAGCCAACGCGCGAAATCATCCCGACGCATCAGCGCGCGAAAACACGGCCCGTTCTCACAGACCGCGACATCTCTCTTCATGTCACCTCAAAACGATTCACGCGACCCATCTCTCCCAACGCAGCGGCTCTCATTATAGAAGTGACCCTGGCCCGCTGCCTTCCTGCATATTACCGACACATCAAGAGTATCACCTAAAAAGGTGATATGCCAAGATTTATTAGCACACATCCAACTCTGGGGCCCAAAATCGCACTTTTTTTTACCAGCCCCTACCCCCTTTCACCCACCCGCCCCCCACACTAGACTCACCCCGATGCACAAGACCATCCCCAACCAGCTCACCATCGC
>JANQJT010000329.1 GCA_028281485.1 Phycisphaeraceae bacterium | reverse complement strand
GCCGTTCCGGGGATCGATGAAACGCAGGTAATACCAGCACGAACCGGCCCACTGCGGCATCGTGTTGAACTCGCGCACGTACCTTTGACCGTCCAACTCCACGTACTTCCACGCATCGGGCGCGTTGCCCAGCGGCGGGCAAGGCGGCGCATCCGGGTCCTCGCTCGACACCGGCTTGAAGTCTTCCATGTGCGGGTGCTCGACCGGCAACTGCTCGACCGGCACGGGGATGATCCGCCCCGTCGGCTCGCCCGCTTCGTCCAACGCGTGCAGCACCGGGAACGGCTCGCCCCAGTAACGCTGCCGGCTGAACAGCCAGTCGCGCAGCTTGTACTGCACGTGCGACTGACCCAATCCCTTCGACTCCAGCCAGTCGTTGATCGCGCGCTTGGCTTCGGGCGTCGGTAGGCCGTCCAGCGACACCTCATCGTTGGCGCTGTTCATGTTCACGCCGGGCCCGGTGTAAGCCGCGTCGTGGATGTCGCAGCTCTCGCCTTCGGGCACAGCGATGACCTGCGTGATCGGCAGATCGAACGTGCGCGCAAACTCGTGGTCGCGGCTGTCGTGGGCCGGCACGGCCATGATCGCGCCCGTGCCGTATCCCATCAGCACGTAGTCCGCGATCCAGATCGGGATGGGCTTGCCGTTGACGGGATTGATCGCGTGGGCGCCGGTGAACACACCGGTCTTCGTCTTCGATTCGGCCATACGATCGACATCCGTCTTGCCCGCCGCCGCCGCCTTGTACCGGTTGACCGGGTCCTTCTGCTGCGGCGTGGTGATCGCGTCGACCAGCTCGTGCTCGGGTGCAAGCACCATGTACGTCGCGCCGAACAGCGTATCCGGTCGCGTGGTAAACACGGTGATCACGTCGTCGTGGCCGTCGATGGCGAAGTCAACCTGCGCGCCCTCGCTGCGCCCGATCCAGTTGCGCTGCATCAGCTTGATCGGCTCGGGCCAGTCCACCGCGTCCAGATCGCCGGCCAGACGATCCGCCATGGCCGTGATCCGCAGCATCCACTGCTTCAACGGCCGCTTGAACACAGGGTAGTTGCCGCGTTCGCTGCGCCCCTCGTTGGTCACCTCTTCGTTGGCCAGCACCGTGCCCAATTGCGGACACCAGTTGACCGGGACCTCCGCCAAAAACGCCAGACGCTTCGTTTCGAGATACGCCTCGCGCTCGCCGTCGTTCAACTCGCTCCACGCCTTGCCGTCGGCATCGACCGCGCCCGATTCGAGCTGCGCGACGAGGCCATCGATCGGCTTGGCCTTGCCGTCAGCCGGATCGACGTAGCTGTTGAACAACTGCACGAAGATCCACTGCGTCCAGCGGTAGTAATCCACGTCCGTCGTCGCCAGCGACCGGTCCCAATCGTAGCTCAGGCCGATGCGCTGAAGCTGGCCGACCATGTTCTGGATGTTCTGTTCGGTGGTGATGCGCGGGTGCACGCCGTGCTCCACGGCGAACTGCTCGGCGGGCAGACCGAACGCGTCGAAACCCATCGGGTGCAACACGTTAAACCCGCGCATCCGCTTGTATCGCGCAACGATGTCCGTGGCGATGTAGCCCAGCGGGTGACCGACGTGCAGCCCCACGCCCGACGGGTACGGGAACATGTCCAGCACGTAGTACTTCGGCCGGCTCGCGTCGAAGTCGGCGTCGCCGGGGTTGGGCGTGCGAAAGGTCTTTTCGTCGGCCCAATGGCCCTGCCAGCGGGCCTCGATGCCGTTGAAATCGTAGCGGTACACGGTCTGTTCTTCGGTAGCCTCGGTCATAGTGGGCAGATTGTAGGCGCTGGAGCCGATCTCACCAATCACGCCGCCAACCGTTAAAATACGCCCATGAAAGAGCCTGATCCCATCACCTCAACCATCAAACGCATCGGCGGCCACCTCCACCGCGTCGTGCCCATCCTCGACGACGCCGGCGAGGTCATCAACTACGCCGTCCAGCCCCTCATGGTCGAGTTCAAGCCGCGCGACATCGCCCAGGTCGTCGTCGGCTCGTCCATCCTCGCCATCCCCGTCGCATTCACCGGCGAGGCGTGGGACCTGGCCGAGCAACTGCCCATCACCAACGTCCTCGGCCTGGCGGGCCTGTCGCTGCTGTTCATCGCCTGCTTCGTCTTCTTCAACTTCTACCGCGGCGCGTTGCGAGGCCACGTCTTCGACTTCATCAAACGCGTCCTGGCGACCTACATCATCTCCGCCGCCGTCGTCGCGCTGCTGCTATGGATCATCCAGAAGACCCCGTGGCAGACCGACTGGCTGCTGTCCGTGAAGCGCATCATCGTCGTCGCCTTCCCCGCCTGCATGAGCGCGTCGCTGGCCGACTCGATTAAATAAAAAGACCGCGACGATCAAGTCGCGGCCCTGTGAATCCATCTATCAATCGATCAGTTCGTCGCCGCGGCCGCCGCACGCTTCTCCGCCAGGTTCGCCAGGTACTGCTTGGCCTCTCCCACCAGGTAGAAGCTGCCGGTCACGCAGATCAGGTCCTCGCGGCTGACGGCGCGGGCCGCAAGATTCAGCGCGTCTTCCAGGTTGTCCGCCACCTGCGCCATCTTGTCGGAGATCTGGCTGAACTCGTGCTGCAGGTCGTGCGGATCGACCGCACGCGGGTTC
>JANQJT010000322.1 GCA_028281485.1 Phycisphaeraceae bacterium | reverse complement strand
CGCTCGAAGCCGAACTCCTCGCCGACCCCAAGGAACGCGCCGAACACATCATGCTCGTCGACCTCGGTCGCAACGACGTCGGCCGCGTCGCACAGCCCGGCTCCGTCGCCCTGCCCCACACCATGGTCATCGAGCACTACTCCCACGTCATGCACATCTCCTCCACCGTCACCGGAAAAGTCCGCGACGACCTGGACGCGTGGGACGCACTCCGCGCCGCGCTGCCCGTCGGCACCGTCAGCGGCGCCCCTAAGGTCCGCGCCATGCAGATCATCGACGAGCTCGAGCCCACGCGCCGCGGCCCCTACGCCGGCGCCGTCGGCTACGCCGACTTCGCGGGCAACATGGACATGGCCATCGCGCTACGCACCATGGTCGCCATCCCCACCGAAGAGCACGGCCAATGGACCATCCACCTCCAGGCCGGTGCCGGCATCGTCGCCGACAGCCAACCCCCCGCCGAGTATCAGGAGACGGTCAACAAGGCCGCCGCGCTGGCCAAGGCCATCGACGTCGCCGAGCACGCGTTCGATCAATAAAACAAATCCCCCGAACCCCCAACACTACGCCGGCCGACGCTCCTCAGCCTCGCCCGCGTTGACCTTCTGCTGCTGGAGCTGGTGATACACCACCTCCAGACGGTTTTTCACGTCCATCATCGTCGCCGGACGATCCTTCCGCTCGATCTCAAGACACTTGAGGATCAGCGCGTTCAGCGCCGTCGGGATGTTCTCGTTCAACTCAGCCGGCGGACGCAGCTCACGATCACCCAGGCTCAGGCCCGACCCCTCGCCCTTCTTGGGGATCAGCGTCGGCACGTGGTGACTGGTCAGGGTCCAGTACATCGTCGCGCCAAGATTAAACACGTCCGTCTGCGGCGTGATGCTCAACCGCAACACCTGCTCCGGCGCGATGTAATCCGGCGTGCCCTGGATGCGCTCCTTGACCGTGTCGATCGGACACGCCTGCCCCAGGTCGATGATCTTCACCCCCGCGTCGCTGCCGATCAGGATGTTGTTCGGCTTGATGTCGCAGTGTACAAACCCCGCCGCGTGCATCGCGTCCAAGCCCTGCGCCACCGCGTGGAAGATCATCACCGACTGCTCGAGCGACTGCGGCCGCCCCAGCTCCAGCGTCATCCCGTCCACCAGCTCCATCAACACCAACAGCTCCGTCGTCTTCACCAGCTTCCGCCGGCGGATGATCTTGAAGCTCCTGCGAAGCGTCGGGTGTTCGATCTGGGTAGCGATCTCGTGCTCGTTCAGCGCCTGGTCGATGAACCGCTGGTCGCTGGCCGTGTGACGCACCACACGCTTGATCGCGTAGACGTGGCTGTCCCGCGGGTCCATCACGGCGTAGATCGTGCTGCTGGCACCCTGCCCCAGCACGCTCAATACCTGGTAGTCCCCGATCTGGTGCGTCTGATCCATAGCCATCCAATTCACGCTACACGCCGCTCACGGGCGGCCGACATCATAATGATCCGCAAAGAACCTGCCACACTAATTTAGACGTCCACTCGGATCATTTATTATGGGCAATCAATAACATTTCTATCGTTCATCTAATCCCTCGACTCAAACGCGCAGCAATCCCATTTGCGCACTTAAAGCACGAAAATAAAGAAGTGATTGGAGGCGTTATCAGTATAGT
Source organism: Phycisphaeraceae bacterium (assembly GCA_028281485.1). Taxonomy (GTDB): domain Bacteria; phylum Planctomycetota; class Phycisphaerae; order Phycisphaerales; family Zrk34; genus JANQHD01. The sequence continues at coordinate 1,154 of JANQJT010000322.1, read as the reverse complement.
CAGGCCCGCTCAGTCGATCAATTGCGACCGGAACGATCCAACGGGGAACAGACGCCCGGGGCTCGTCGTTTCCGCCACCGCGCTGTGCAGGTGAACCGCGTCGGCATCGATGCCGAGTTCCACCTGCAGCGTTCGAACCAGCAACACCAACTGCTGCATCTGGGCCGGCGTCGGCGGCACGCGGTCGCCGTTGCCCACCAGGCAGATCGAGATCGCACGCCGCGCGTACACACCCTCAACCTGGCGGTCCCAACGGTAGCCCACCTCGATGGTCCCGTTGTCCGATCCCTTGCCGTTGCCGATCACGAAGTGATACCCCAGACCGCCGTAGCCCAGACCCATCTCGTGCAACTCGTGAATCGATCGCGCGTTGCCCGTGAGCTGGCCGGAGTGATGCACGATGATGCTGTCCCAGCGGGTCGACTCCACCGGCGCCGGGGTGTTGAACACCGCATCCACACCGTGGCCCGTCGAGTCCACCGCCGCCAACGCGTAACCGGCCTGCGGCCGAACCACGCCCGGCTCCAACATCATCAGGCAACCCGTCGCCAAGGTCATCGTCCCCACCAACGCCGTCCACACCACCATCGTTCGGCGGTTGACCGTACCGGCGTTTTGTCGGGATGATTTCTCTCGATGACTCAAAATTGGCATCTCGCGGCAGGACCAGGCACGCAGTGCGCATACCTCTCAAGGATATAATCCAAATCGGTTGGCACCCAACCAATTCTTTAAACTTCTGAACTTTTCCCGATACAGGTCCCGACGCCCATTTCGATGTCGATTCACTCGTAAGTCGTCAGCCGGCCCCGAAGGTTCGCCTTCGTGTAGCCGCGCGGATCGAGTGCCTCTTTGGGGCGTTCGTTCCCCCGGCGCTCATCGAATCGCTCGTATTGCGTCCGCGGCAGCTCCTCGGCAAACAAGCCCTGCTCACAACCCAGCAGGCTTGCCCATCCTATAACCATCGAAATCAGCAGCAGCGTTCGCAACATGGTCGATCGTTCCCTGATCTACCTTTCTAAAACTTATTGGCCGATTGTAACGCCTGTACCGCCTGTAGCAACGCCAAAAAACCGCCCCGTCACCCCCGCGCCCCCATTAATTGGCGCGCCATCGCCATCGCCGCCTCGCGCTCGCCCACCCGCCCCTCCAGC
>JANQJT010000282.1 GCA_028281485.1 Phycisphaeraceae bacterium | reverse complement strand
CTCGGCGTGATGGGCGGGTTCTACCTGGCGATGCGACACGACCACAACGCGTGGGTCGTGCTGAGCGTGATGCTGGTGACCAAGTCCGGCGACATCGGCGCGTACTTCACCGGCAGCGCGGTCGGCAAGCACAAGATGATCCCGTGGCTGAGCCCGAAGAAGACGTGGGAAGGGCTCGGCGGCGCGGTGGCGCTGGCGACGATCGTGGGGGTCTTGCTGGCGTGGCTGGGCGGCAGCCGATCCGAGACGTTCGCCTTTTCCATCTGGGACGGGGCGCTGTGCGGCGTGGTGTTCTCACTGGTGGGACACGGCGGCGACCTGATGTTCAGCGCGTTCAAGCGTGACGCGGCGGTGAAGGACTCGGGCTCGTCGCTGCCGGGGTTCGGCGGGGTGCTGGACGTGATCGACTCGCCGCTGCTGGTCGGGCCGGTGGCGTACTGGCTGCTGCGGTGTCTGGCTGCCTGATTTCCTTCGATCCGTTATCATTCACCCAATGCCCAAGCGAATCGAACGAGTGCTGTTGGATCGCGAGACGATCGCGCGACGCGTCGAAGAGTTGGCGCACGAGATCGCCGAGGACGTGACGCGTCACGTCGGCGACATCCACGTGCACAGCGACAACTCCAAATCCATCACGCTCGTGCCGCTGCTGACCGGCAGCGTCATCTTCCTGGCCGACCTGATCCGTCACCTGCCGTTGATGATGCGCATCCGCATGCTGGCCGTCAGCAGCTACCCCGGCAAGTCCACCGAGAGCCAGGGCGTGACGATCGAGTCGGCCCTGCCCGATGATCTGTCCGATCAACACGTGATCATCATCGACGACATCCTCGACTCCGGCCGGACGCTGGCCGCGGTGCGCCAGACGCTGGTCGCGCGCGGCGCCGCATCGGTCAAGGCGTGCGTGCTGCTGCGGAAGATGCTGCCGACGGCGCTGTCGGTGCCGGTCGACTACGTAGGGTTCGATATCGAAGACGCGTTCGTGGTCGGTTACGGGCTGGACTACGACGGCTATTACCGCAACCTGCCGGACGTGGTCACCCTCACGCAAGAGGCGATGGTATGACAGGGCGTAAGCCCATCTCGAACGAACCGGTGCGCAGCGAGGGCGGCGAGCCCGTGCTGGGTCTGCCGCTGGACCGAGCCGAAGACATCCTGCCCGAGGACCTGATCCAGGGCGGCGAGATCATCGTCCTGCTGCTCAAGCCCTCGCCCTGGTACATCCTGCTGGGCTGCCTGGGGCACCTGCTGTTTATCATCGGTTGCACGGCCGTGGCTTACCTGGCGGCCAACGATTTCCTGTACGGGTTTTTCACGCAGAGCGAGGCGCTGGCCGCGGGGTTGCTGGCGCTGTTGGGTCGGCTGACTTGGCAGACGCTGGACTGGTACTTCCAGCTGTACGTTCTCACGGACCGGCGCATCGTCACGCGCAGCGGCATCCTGCGTCGCTACCTGTTTGAGACGCAGCTGAAGAACCTGCAACACACGTACATGCTGCAATCGCTGCGTGAGCGCGTGTGCCGACTGGGCACGATTGCGCTGGCGACCGCGGGCACGAGCGCGCCCGAATCGTTTTGGCTGATGGTGGCCCGCCCCGCCGCCGTGCACCGCAAGATCATCCAGTCGATCAACCGTTGCAATCATCACTAACCCGCGCCGCGGCGCACGAAGGATAAAGGAACAGCCGTTATGTCTGCCAAGCGAGTCACATTGATCGGCGATGGTGCGATGGCCATCGCGTGTGCGTTGATTCTCGACTCGCAGGGTCACGCGGTGACGATGTGGGGGCCGTTCACCGATTCGGTGACCGAAACGATCCGCGCGCGTGAGAACAAGCGGTACATGCCGGGCATCCCGCTGCCGGACTCGCTGCAGCTGACCGCCGACGAAGACGAGGCGATGGCCGCGGCCGATCTGCTGGTCAGCGCCATCCCCACACAGTTCGTCCGCAGCACGTGGAAACGCTTCGTCGGCAAGATGCCCAAGGGCGCCTCGATCGTGTCCGTCGCCAAGGGCATCGAGAACGAGACGGGGATGCGACCCACGCAGGTGCTCGAAGAGGTGTTGACCGGCGAATCGATCGGTTCGCTGGCGGTGCTCAGCGGGCCCTCGATCGCGCAGGAATTGGCGCACTGCCTTCCCGCAACCGTCTGCGTGGCCAGCGAAGACAGTGAGCTGGCGCTCGACCTGCAACAGACGTTTACCACCACGTGGTTCCGCGTGTACACGCACGACGATGTGTTGGGTGTCGAGTTGGCGGGCGCATTGAAGAACGTGATCGCGCTGGCGGCGGGCATCCTCGACGGTCTGCAGGCCGGCAACAACGCCAAGAGCGCCCTGCTGAGCCGCGGGCTGGCGGAGATCACACGCCTCGGCGAGGCGATGGGCGCCAAGCGGGAGACGTTCTTCGGCATCACGGGCGTGGGCGACCTAGCGACGACGTGCTTCAGCCCGACGGGCCGCAACCGGTCGGCCGGCGAACTGCTGGGGCGCGGCCAGAAGCTGGACGACGTACTCAAAGAGGTGCCGGGCGTCGTGGAGGGCGTGCCGACGACCAAGTCCGTGATGCAGTTGGCCGGCGAGCTGGGCATCGAACTGCCCATCACGGCCGCGGTGCACGCGGTGCTGTTCGAGGGCCTGGACCCCATCGACGGCATCAGCCACCTGATGACCCGCGCCCCCAAGGCCGAGAAGATCGGGTAAACGCGTGGATGTCCATCAAGCTATCGCGCAGGCCGAATCGATTCTCCCGGGTGTAGCGGTTGACCAGGGCGAAGACCCACGATGGCAATCGATCATTGCCATCGGCGAGTTTATTCCAACCGATCCCGAACCGGTCTGGCATTTTATTCTGCGCTGGGGCGTGCACCCGGACGAAGACCTGCGCATGGCCGTTGCCACCTGTCTATTGGAACACCTGATCGAACACCACTTCGAGCCGTACTTCACACTAATAGAAGACGCCGTCATGCGTGATCCGATCTTTGCCAGGACGTTCCAGTCCTGCTGGCGTTTCGGAATACCGCCCGGTGAAGCACGCGATCGCTTTACCGCACTCAAAGAGTGGTGCAAGCAAAACGCAAACTAAAAAACGAACCCGAGACCTCTCCAGGTCCCGGGTCGATCATCTTCCCCTCACGCCCCGTTACGGACGGTGTGGTTTATCGTTTTCTGCGTCGTGCGACGATCATGCCGCCGAACACGAGCACGGCCAGCGAGGTCGGCTCGGGCACGTACACGCCGTGCTCGAGGTAGATCGACGCGATGGCGGCGTCGAGGTTGGGCCTGAAGAACGTCAGGCCGGACGCGCTGTCGAGGATCGGTGTGCCGGTCTGCTGGAGCAGGTCGACGACGCGGTCCTGGAAGCTGTCGTAGCCGCCGGCCAGGTCGTCGGTGAACTGCAGGTAGGTCTCGCGGAGCAGGACGCTGAGGCCGGCCACCATCGGCGAGGCGTAGCTGGTGCCGCTGCCGTAGCGGTGACCGCCGTCTTTCCACGTCGAGTAGATGCCGCTGCCCGGCGCGAGCAGTTCCAGCTCAGCCGACCGGTTGGTGTTGCCGTAGAGGGTGTCGCTGAAGGTCGAGGCGCCGACGGCGAGTGACTCGTCGTAGATCGCCGGCACGGACAGGCCGGTTGACGATCCGGAGTTTCCGCTGGCGACGGAGGTGACGATGTCGAGCGACTCGAGCGTGCCCAGCGCGTTTTCGATGCGGTCGTAGATGCTCCAGAACGGCACGCCGGCTTCGACGGCGTAGGTGCTGTCGGTGCCGATGGAGACGTTGACGGCGGTGATGTTGTAGGCGTCTGCGTTGTTGGCGACCCACTCCAGGCCGCGGGCGACGTCGTTGAAGCTGCCGGTGCCGTCGTTGGACAGCGCGCGGATGGCGATGAACTCGACGCTGGGCGCCACACCGTTGACGCGGGAGGAGTTGCCGCCGATCACGCCGGCGACGAAGGTGCCGTGGCCGTGGCCGTCGTTGTAGTCGATCGCGGCGCTCGAGCCCCACTTGGCGTTGGCGGCGTAGTTGATGCCGGCGACGACACGGCCGTCGAGGGCCGGGTGGTCGAAGTCGATGCCCGTGTCGATGATCGCCACGCGCTGCACCTGGCCGGTCAGGTCGTCGACGCCATCGATGTGCGGGTAGATCAGGCGGGCGTCGGTCACGCCCATCAGGTCGTTGGCGAGCGAGTCGGCGTGTGCGGGGGTGGCGATCACCGCCAGCCACACGAGTACGATCAGGACGAACAATCCCCGTCGTGAGAACAACTTATTCATGAGAGATTCCCTGCAACCGGTTATGAGGCCTGTGTCCAGAAGTGTGGATCGGCCCGATCGGCGCGGGGATTAACCGGCTTTGGCGGCGGGAATCAGATTAATAAAAGGGGCAATAGAGACGGATCTGAGGGATGAAAAACAGACGTCCGCTCTTAACGGACGTCTGTAATTCCTTCTCCATCCCCAGCGCCGGTAGCGCCCTCGGCCGCAGCGGAGGGCGGACAGCAAGGAATCCGGATCATCGGCTGGATGCGACGGACGCTTGAGTCAAAGCGCGTCGTCGTTTTCCTCACCGGTTCGGATTCGGATGGTTCTCGCGATGGGGTAGACAAAAATCTTGCCGTCACCGACTTCGCCGGTGCGGGCGGTCGAGACCACGGCCTCCAGGGCCTTGTCCAGGTCTTCGCTGCGGACAGCGATCTTGACCATGACCTTGGGCACGAAACCGACATCCATCCGCGCACCGCGGTAGCGTTCGGTGTGGCCCTTCTGGCGGCCGAAGCCCTTGACCTCAAAAGCGGTTACACCCAGGATTCCCAGGCGGCTGAGGGCGGCTTTCACGTCGTCCACCTTGCTGGGCTTGATGACAGCCTCAATCATCTGCATGGCAGCATCTCCACATGTCTTTGTCGAGGTGGTTGCTCACGGTGGCCCACGCCTTGGGCCGATCGGTTGGTGAGGGCTGCTGACCTCGATTCAGCAACGCGTGATCGAATCTTTACTTAGCCGCCTAAACGCGGGTCGATTAAAACATTGCAAAGCCGATGCCGCAATTCGTCATCAATCAGGCCTGCGACACGAACAAAGACGCAAATGCATGCTGTTGATGCATTTACGCCATATGCATTACGTCAAAAAGTGTCTGAAGCCTCTTCGGCGTGATCCGATTGCCTAATTGATTGCCAATCTGCCTGTCCGGCGCGCAGGACTCAGTCGGCCCAAATCCCCCCTGCTCAGCATCTGTGCGGCCCAAACCGGCTGATCAAAGAAAAAGCCCCGGCCGCTTAGCCAGGGCTTGGAATCGATTCGGTTTATCAGACGATCAACGCTGCTTACTCGATGGGTTCATCGCCCGGAAAATCGGCAGCGGCTTCGTTGGCTTCGATGGTCTCGGCGATCTCGGTTGCCTCGGCGACCTCGATGCCCGCGGTCACCTCCACGTCGGGAGCCACGGGCATGTCGATCTCCAGCTCCTCGCGATCGGCACCGAGCGCCTCGGCGGCGGCGGTGGCCTCGGCCATGAGTTCCTCGTCGGTCAGACGGGTGTCGGCGATGGGTTCGCCGAGCTTCTCGACCTGCATGTCCTGATAGCCCTTGTGGCCGGTGCCGGCGGGGATCAGGTGACCGAGCAGCACGTTCTCCTTGAGGCCGACCAGGTCGTCTTCGAGGCCCGCCAGCGCGGCGGCGGTGAGGACCTTGGTGGTCTCCTGGAAGCTGGCGCCGGAGAGGAAGGATTCGCTCTGCAGCGAGGCCTTGGTGATGCCCAGCAGGAGGGTACGCGCGGAGGCCGGTCGCGGGCGTTTGACCTTGGCGGGCTGACCGCCTTCGGCCTCGGCCTTGGCGTTGGCTTCCTTGATCTCGCTCTTGGGCACCAGCGCGCCGACGGGCAGACCGGTGTCGCCGGCTTCGGCGACCTTGCCGCAAGCGGCGATGCGCTGGTTCTCGGCACGGAAGCGGAACTTGTCGACCACGTCGACCGGCAGCAGGTTGGTGTCGCCGGGGTTCTCGACGCGGACCTTGCGGAGCATCTGGGCGAGGATGACCTCGATGTGCTTGTCGTTGATCGGCACGCCCTGGGCGCGGTAGACGTTCTGCACCTCTTCGAGCATGTAGCTGTACAGCGCCTCTTCACCCTTGATGCGGAGGATGTCGTGGGGGATGAGCGGGCCGTCGATCAGCGGATCGCCGGCGGTCACGAAGTCGCCGGTGTGAACCAGCAGGTGACGGTCCTGCGGCACGTGGTGTTCCTTCTCGAGGTTCGAGTCGGGGTTGGAGACGATGATGGTCATCTTGCCGCGACGCTTGTCGCTGCGGAGCTCGACGGTGCCGGAGATCTCGGCCAGCACGGCCGGGTCCTTGGGCTTGCGGGCCTCGAAGATCTCGGTCACGCGGGGCAGACCACCGACGATGTCGGCCGAGCCGCTGGCTTCGCGGGGCTGACGGGCGAGCATGTGACCGGCGGAGATTTCCTGCCCCTCGGTCACCTCGATACGCGCCTTGGCCGGCAGGTAGTGGAAGTCGAGGATCTGACCGGAGGCGTCTTCGATGACGATCTGCGGGTGCTTCTCGCCCTTGTGCTCGATAACGACCAGCGCCTCGGAGCCGCCCTTGCCGGCCGACTCCTTCTCGGTACGCACGGTCTCGCCGAGTTGGATGTCGACGAACTTCACGACACCGGGCTTTTCGGCGAGGATCGGCACGCGGTGCGGGTCCCACATCACGAGCACCTGACCCTTGCGAACGGTGTCGCCGGGCTTGGCCATGATGTAGGCGCCGTAAGGGACCTTGTACTTCTCGAGCTCGCGGCCCTTGGAGTCGTTGATGGCGATCTCGCCGTTACGCTTGAGCGCGGTGAGCACGTCGTTTCCGTCGTCGTCCTTGACCGGGACCTCGTTGACGTCGCGGAGCTCGACGACACCGCCGTGTCCGGCGCGGATGTTGGTTTCGGTCAGGCCGCGGGTGGCGACGCCGCCGGTGTGGAAGGTACGCATGGTCAGCTGCGTGCCGGGTTCACCGATGGACTGGGCGGCGATGATGCCGACGGCCATGCCTTCTTCGACGAGGCGGCCGGTGGACAGGTCCTGGCCGTAGCACTTGGCACAGGTGCCCATCTCCGACTCGCAGGTCAGCGGGCTACGCACCATCACCGAGTCGATGCCGAGGTTCTCGATGGCCAGCGCGGCCTCCTCGGTGATGATCTCGCTCTCGGCGACGATCACCTGGTCGGTGATGGGGTTGATGATGGTTTCGCGGGCGATGCGGCCGATGATCGAGTCACGCAGCGGCACGTCGATCTCTTCCCCCTTGTAGATCGCACGCTTGGGCACGCCGGCCTTGGTGCCGCAGTCGCGGCTGGCGGTGATGACGTTCTGCGCCACGTCGGCGAGCTTGCGGGTGAGGTAACCGGAGTCGGCGGTCTTCAGCGCGGTGTCGGCCAGGCCCTTCCGCGCGCCGTGGGTGGAGGAGAAGTACTCCAGCACGTTGAGGCCTTCGCGGAAGTTGGCCTTGATGGGCGTCTCGATGATCTCACCGGACGGCTTGGACATCAGGCCACGCATGCCGGCCAGCTGCTGCATCTGGCTGACGTTACCACGGGCGCCCGAATCGGACATGAGGTAGACCGGGTTGAGGTAGGGGCGGCCCTTGGTTTCACGTTCGGGGTCTTCGAGTTCGACGCGTTCGCCGTCGGCGTCACGCCAGTCGTTCTTCAGCTCGTTGATCAGTTCCTTGGTGACCTCTTCACGGCAGTGGGCCCAGATGTCGAGCAGCTGGTTGTAGCGTTCGCGCTCGGTGAGGGCGCCGGCGTGGAAGGCCTTCTCGACGCGGTCGACCTTCTTCTGCGAGGTCTCGATGATGTCGTGCTTCTTGATGGGGATACGCAGGTCGTTGATGCCGAAGCTGAGACCGGCGAGGGTGGCCCGCTTGAAGCCGAGCTCCTTCATGTCGTCGAGGAAGTTGATCGTGGCGGGCTTGCCGTTGAAGGCGTAGACGTCGTCGATCACGCGGCTGCAGCCCTTCTTGCCCAGGGCGCAGTTGTAGAAGGGCATGTCGCCGGGCAGCTTGTCGTTGAACAGCAGGCGACCGACGGTCGTGATCAGGCGGTTGTTGGCGGGGAACGATGCGGGCGCCGAGCGCTGCTCGCTGACGACGTGCTCGTATTCGCCGCGCGGGAAGCGGACGACGATCGGGTCGTGCAGCGAGACCTTCTTGGTGTCGTAGGCGAGGATGGCCTCGGTCATGTCACGGAAGGCCGGCAGCTTGTCGGCTTCGAGCTGGTCGAACTTCATGCCCGGCTGCGTGGCGGTGATGTAGTAGACACCCATCACGATGTCCTGCGAAGGCGAGATGATGGGGCTGCCGTTGGCCGGGGAGAAGATGTTGTTGGTCGACAGCATCAGCACGTGGGCCTCGGTCTGCGCCTCGATCGAGAGGGGCAGGTGGACGGCCATCTGGTCGCCGTCGAAGTCGGCGTTGAAGCCGGTACAGACCAGCGGGTGCACGCGGATGGCGTTGCCCTCGACGAGCACGGGCTCGAAGGCCTGGATGCCCATGCGGTGGAGCGTGGGGGCGCGGTTCAGCAGCACGGGGTGCTGGTAGATGACCTCTTCGAGCACGTCCCACACCTCGGGGTCGCGGCGCTCGAGCATGCGCTTGGCGCTCTTGATGGTGTCGGCCAGGCCGTGGTCCTTGAGCTTGCGGATGATGAACGGCTGGTAGAGTTCCAGCGCGATCTTCTTGGGCAGGCCGCACTGGTTGAGCTTGAGCTCGGGGCCGACCACGATGACCGAACGGG
>JANQJT010000065.1 GCA_028281485.1 Phycisphaeraceae bacterium | reverse complement strand
CGCCGGTGAGGATCTTGCCGGAGTGCGGGACCTCGGCGTTGTAAGCGCGGGCCAGTCGGGTGATGGAGTCGAGGAGGATGACCACGTCGTGGCCGAACTCGACCATGCGGCGGGCCTTCTCGATGACCATCTCGGCGACCTGCACGTGGCGGTCGGTCTGCTCGTCGAAGGTCGAAGCGACGACCTCGACGTCGTCGGGCGTGTTGGCGCGGAAGTCGGTCACTTCCTCGGGTCGCTCGTCGATGAGCAGCACGATGACGCGGACCTCGGGGTGGTTGGAGATGATGCCGTTGGCCATCTTCTGGAGGAGGACGGTCTTACCGGTGCGGGGCGGGGCGACGATGAGGCCGCGCTGGCCCTTGCCGATGGGGGCGACGAGGTCGACGACGCGCATCTCGACGATGTTGCCGGTGGTTTCCAGGACGAGGCGTTTTTCGGGGTGGAGCGGGACGAGGTCTTCGAAGCTGGTCAGCTCGTTGAGCTTGTCGGGGCTCTCGCCGTTGATCGCGTCGACGCGGAGCAGCGCGAAGTAGCGCTCGGCTTCCTTGGGCGGACGGATCGTGCCCTGGACGATGTGTCCGTTCTTCAGGCCGAAGCGGCGGATCTGGCTGGGGCTGACGTAGATGTCGTCGGGGCAGGGCAGGTAGGAGTATTCGGGGCTGCGCAGGAAGCCGAAGCCGTCGGGCAGGATCTCGAGGACGCCGTCGCCGTACATCAGGCCGGCCTTGTCGATGCGGGTCTTGATGATGCGGAAGATCAGCTCGTGCTTGTTGAGGCCGGAGTAGTCGCCGATGCCCTCTTCGGTGGCGACGGCGTGCAGCTCGTTGACGTCCATCTTCTGCAGGTCGCCGACGCGCAGCGAACCCTTCTTGACCGACTCGTACTTCTCTTGGGTGGTCTCGTCGTAGTCGGCGACGGCGGTGCTGGTGGGCGCCTTGCCGGTGGACTCGAGGGCCTGTGCGGCTTCGTGGTGGGCGCGCTGGTCGGCGAGGATCTGCGACTTCTCGTCGGCCTTGGCCTGGTCGGCCTTGTTCTGTTTCTTGCCGCCCTGCTTGCCGCCACCCTGTTTGTTGGCGCCGCCTTTGGTGTTGGTTTTCTTGCGTGTCCGCGAGGTGGTCTTGGCCATCGTTAGACGGTCTCCGTGGTAAGCCGGTTTTCCGTTTGGGGAAGTTTCCGGTAAGAACCGGCCGGATATGCGGTGGGCCGGATTCGGGTAAGGTTTGCGGCGATCGAACTGTTTAGGATCGCCTATGCGTGGGGGCGGGTGATGGGCCGGAGGCGTGCGACGCAATAGACGTCACGTTCTCCAACACCGCATCAGCTTGTTTCCAGGATTCGCGTGATTATGTCACGGATTTGGACGACGGCTTCCGCCTCGCCTGTATTGTTATCGACGATATGGTGGGATAAGTCAAGTTTTCTATCCAGCGGCCACTGATTTGTTTCCCGGCGGGTCAGCTCGGCCTCGTCCCAGCCCCGTTCGGCCCTGACACGCTCTAAACGCACATCTCGGTCGGTATCCACGAAGACCACCGCGTCACAGTCGTCGGCGAAGCCGGCCTCAAAAAGCAGCGGCGTGTCCATCACGATGAACCGCACGTCCTCGTCGATCGCCACGCGCCGCTTGAGCTTCTCACGCTCGGCCCGGACCAGCGGGTGGACGATCGCCTCGAGCTTGGTTTTCTCGTGAGGATCATGGAAGACGATGTCGGCCAGTGCGCGGCGGTCGGTCTTGCCGTCGCCCGCGATAACCTTTTTGCCCCACCACTCGACGAGCTGCCGCTGCACGCTGGAGCGGTCCAGGTCCTTCTTGGCGACGGCGTCGGCATCGAAGACGACACCCCCGAGCTTTGCCATCTCGTTGGCGACCCAGCTCTTGCCCGACCCGATCCCGCCGGCGATTCCGATGACGGGTTGTGATTTCGAGCGTGCCACGACTTGCATACTATACCGCGCCGCGGGCCAAGGCCGCTATACTCCGCCCATGTCATTTGACGCGGTGATTTTCGATCTCGACGGCACGCTGGCCGACACGTTGGACGGCATCGCCGGTGCGCTGAACAGCGTGCTGGAAGAGTTCGGCCTGCCCACGCACGATCGCGACGCGTACCGTCGCTTTATCGGCAACGGTGTGGAGAAGCTGGTCGAGCGTGCGCTGCCCGCGGACCGTCACGACCTGGTCGGCGAGGTGCTGGTGCGGTATCTGCCGGTGCTGATGGAAGAAGGCGGCGACAAGGCGCGGGCATACGACGGGGCGGGGCGTGTGTTGGATGAGCTGACGGAGCGGGGGTTGCCGTTCGCCGTGCTGAGCAACAAGCCGCACGAACCGACGGTGGACGTGGTGGGTCGGTTGTTCGATCGGTGGACGTTTGCGGAGGTGGCCGGGGCGCAGCAGGGTGTGCCGATCAAGCCGGACCCCGCGGCGGCGTGGCGACTGGCCGAGGTGATGGGCGTGCCGGCCGGACGGTGTGCGTTCGTGGGAGACAGTGACGTCGACATGTTAACGGCATCTAACGCGGGGATGATCGGGATCGGCGCCGCGTACGGATTGCGTGGGGCCGAGGAGCTGCGCGATGCGGGTGCGACGCACGTCATTACACAAATCGAAGGCGTGATCGACCTGCTCGACTGATACGATGTGCTCGGGTGTGCGAGACTTAACTTGATGACAAGGGAGCTAGACGATGTTGCAGAGACCCATCGCCGGGATTGAAACGTCCGCCATCGGGCTGGGCACGTGGGCCATCGGGGGTTGGATGTGGGGCGGCACGGACGACGATAACGCCGTCGCCGCAATCCAGGCGTCGATCGACCACGGCGTGACTCTCATCGACACCGCGCCGATCTACGGCTTCGGTCACTCCGAGACGGTCGTCGGTAAGGCGATCGCCGGCAGGCGTGACGCGGTCTACCTCGCCACCAAGTGCGGCCTGGTCTCGGGCACCGACAAGGGAGAAGAGGCTTTCCATTCCACCGCAACCACCATCGATGCGGAGGGCGACGTGATCGTGCACCGCTACCTCGGGCCGGAGTCGATCACGCAGGAAGTCGAAGGCTCTTTACAGCGTCTGCAGACCGACCACATCGACCTGCTGCAAACCCACTGGCAGGAAGCGACCACGCCCATCGAAGACACGATGGCGGCGCTGGAGAAGCTGCGTGACCAGGGCAAGATCCGCGCGATCGGCGCGTGCAACGTCTTGCCCGAACACATGGAACGGTATCGCGCAGCCGGCACGCTGGATTCGATCCAGGAGCAGTACTCGATGCTGAAGCGCGACCGCGAGGCAGACGACCTACCGATCTGCATCGACGGCGGCATCGCGTTCCTGGCGTACTCGCCGCTGGTGTTGGGTCTGCTCACAGGCAAGATCACGCCGGACCGCACGTACGGCGAGGGCGACCTGCGTTCGAAGCAGAAGCGCTTCGAGGCGGACAACGTGGCGAAGGTGCTGGCGATGTTGGACCAGTTCAAGCCCTTCGCCCAGGAAATGGGGCTGACGATGGGCCAACTGGTGATCGCGTGGACACTGCATCAGCCGGGCGTGAGTCACGTGCTGGTCGGGGCGCGCAACGCGCAGCAGGCGATCGAGAACGTCGGCGGCGCGGTGGAACTGTCACCCGAAATAGTCAACCAGATGACGGCGATCCTCGAGAGGCATCGTCCGAACATCACGTGATTCGGTTGAGTTGATTACGCGGGGTAGTGCGGCGGCTGGCCGTTCAGCACGCGGACGACGTCGCGCACGACCCAGCTCATGTTTTCCATCGCGTTGGGTGTGCGGCTGGCCAGATGTGGCAGCAGCTTCACGTTGGGCTTGCCGAACAGCGGGTAGTCGTCCGGCGGCGGCTCGGGGTCGTGCACGTCCAGGTACGCGGCGCCGCCTTTGTCTTTCACGCGGTCGGCCCAGCCGGCCAGGGCGTCGTTGTCGATCAGCATGCCGCGCGCCGCGTTGATCAAAACGCAACTCGGCTTGAGCTGCTTCAACACGTCGGCGTTGATCAAATGGTGGTTGTCCTTACGCCCGTCGGTGTGGATGGTGAGGATGTCACAGGTGGTGTAGAGGGTGCGCTTGTCGACGAACTCGCTGGGCTCGTCGTCGGGCAGGTTGAGCTCGCGACGCTTGAGCAGGTCGTTGTAGAGCACGCGCACGCCCATCGCGTGGGCGACCTCCGCCATGCGGCGACCGATGCGCCCCATGCCGAGCACGCCGAGCACCATCGTGTCGAGCTGGCGGCCGACGTGTTGCTGTCTGAGATCGTGAAAGGCGGGCGGCGGCACGTAGTGATCCATCGTGTAGCGCGGACGCACGGCGTCGGCGATCAGGCCCCAGACGTACTCCACCACGGCCTGCGTGTTGGCGTCCGGCGTGTACACCACGCTCACCTCGGCCTTGCGACACGCGGCCAGGTCCACGTTGTCCAGCCCGACACCCGCGCGGGCCACCACGCGCAGCTTCGGCGCCTTGGCCAGCAATTCAGGCGTGATCTGCGTGTACGTGCGAATGACCAGGCCCTCGGCCGAGGCCAGGTGATCGGCCAGTGTCGCGTCGTCGTGCGGGACGCGGATCAGGTCGACGTGCTCCGTCAGCCAATCGGCGCAGACGTCGTCGAGGTGTTCGGTGAGGATGACTTTGGGTTTGGCCATGTCGTTTAGAGCATAGCTTATCCGAAGACGATTGACGCGTAGCCGACGGAGTCGGTGCGGTCGCCGTGGCCGAGTTTTGCCAGTTCGCGTGCGGAGTCGGTGTGGTCGAGGGTGTGACCGGCGGTGGCGCCCATGCGCCCGGCGGCGGCGATGACGGCCGCGACCGCCCCACCGCCGCACGCGCTGCGATGGCGATCGGCGTGCACCAGGGAATCCACGGCTCGCATGTGTTCGACGCGGTCAAGCCAGGCGCGGTCGTTGGTTTCGTGTGCCCAGCGGTAGCCGGATTCGCCCGAGCCTTCGGGCGTGTAGCCGTAGCCCGGGCCGTAGTGTGTCAGGTCGCTGGAGGCGACGACGAGCACGTCCTCGTGCCAATCACCCAGCAGCTTGCCCAACGCCTCGCCCCACCCGATCGCCTCGGGGATCGGCGGGATCATGCACGGCACGAACCGCGCGTCATCGCCGAACACGTGTCGCAACATGGGCAGCTCGACTTCGAGCGCGTGTTCGTGGGTGTGGGCGGCGTCGAAGACCTCGTAGCCTTCGAGCTGGGAGATGGCGTGGCGCAGCTCGGTATCGACCGGGATTTCGCCGAGCGGCGTCTGCCAGGCGTCGTGCGTGTCCAGAGCCGGGCACGGCAGGTTGACGGTGTGCACCGATCCGGTGAGGAAGACGGTCTTCGCGTTTGAGTGTTCGGCGAGCGTGCGCCAGGTCAGGCCGGCGATGCGTCCGCTGCAGGCCCAGCCGGCGTGCGGGACGACACCGCCGACCAGCTTCGCGGGCAACCGTATCGTAGTCGTCTCGGCACACATCGATTCCGCGTCGGCGGCGCAGCGCTGCGGATCGCTTTCGTAGAACCGCCCCGCCACGACGGGCGTGCGGATGCTGTCAGACGCGTCGTTCATCGCGTTTATTGTACTTCCGCACGCACGGTCCGGCCCGTTCGACCCGAACCGGTGATCTGCTACCATATCCCACTCGCGGCGGCGCCAACGCCCTGCCACCCCGTTCAACCGCTACGGAATCGATAACGCCATGCTCGAATCGCTATCTGAAAAGTTCTCCAGCACCTTCAAGAAGCTCTCCGGCCGAGGCAAGATCTCCGAATCCAACGTGCGTGAGGCCATGCGGGAGGTGCGCACGGCGCTGCTCGAAGCCGACGTGCACTTCGACGTGGTCAAGAAGTTCTGCGCCCACGTGCAGGAGAAGGCGCTGGGCACGGAGGTGCTCACGTCGCTGCAACCCGGCGAGCAGATGATCAAGATCGTCTACGACGAGCTGGTCGCGACGATGGGCGGCGGCGAAGACATGGCGGGCATCATGTACGTGCAGCCCGGCCCGACGATCGTGATGATGTCGGGGCTTCAGGGCAGCGGGAAGACGACGACGTGCGGCAAGCTGGCGGCGCTATTGAAGAAGCGCGGCAAGAGCGTGATGCTGGCCGCGTGCGACCTGCAGCGCCCCGCGGCGGTGCAGCAGCTTCAGACGCTGACCGAGCAGGTCGAGGCCGAGGTGTCCGGCGGGGGCGCGGTGCGGTTCTACGGCGAGCCGGAGAAGTGCGCCGAATACGGCAAGGCGGTGGGCGTGGCGGTGAAGGTGGCGCGCAACGCGGTGAACGCGGCGCGCAAGACCGGCTGCGACGTGGTC
>JANQJT010000039.1 GCA_028281485.1 Phycisphaeraceae bacterium | reverse complement strand
CACTGACCAGATCACACTCGACCAAGGAAACACCATGACCACCGCCACCATCACCACCAACCGCGGCAACATCGTCCTCGAAATCTACGCCGAGCAATGCCCCGAGACCGCCGGCAACTTCATCAAGCTCGCCAACGACGGCTTCTACAACGGCCTCACCTTCCACCGCGTCATCCCCGACTTCATGATCCAGGGCGGCTGCCCCAGCGGCACCGGCACCGGCGGACCCGGCTACAAGTTCGACGATGAACCCGCCGCCCTCTCACTCCCCCACGACGGACCCGGCGTCCTCTCCATGGCCAACGCCGGACCCAACACCAACGGCTCACAGTTCTTCATCACACACGTCCCCACCCCATGGCTCGACGGCAAGCACGGCGTCTTCGGCAAGGTCATCGAAGGACAGGACATCGTCGACGCCATCCAACAAGGCGACACCATGGAATCGGTCACGATCAGCCAGTGATCAATCCACACATCCCGTTTACCAAAACACCGCTCGAATCCAAACCGAGCGGTGTTTCTTTGCGCCCGTTGCGCCTCTACACCCACTCACCCATTCCCCAACACTGCGCCATACAAACCCCTGTGCACCATCTGCACGCGTTGGCACACGCAAAACACCACCTGACGCTTTTGGCACACCGCTTGTTTTAAGAAACACGTCCCCAGCGGGGCGGAGTCGGGAGCCCGCGCGGTGGGGAGAAGGATGAACGGGCCGGTGGGTCGTTTCCCACACAAAACCCACCGGCCCACCTCTTTTCTTCTCAACTCCCATCACACTCACACCAACACGACCCCATCAATAGGATTGGCGTTACACACACCGATAGCCGATACTAAAAATGGGGCAGGTCGGCACGGGAGACCCGTTTTGAATACGCCACCGCTCCTGACCCTGCTCTACGTCTCGGCAGCCGTCCGTCCGTTCTCCAACGACGAGCTCATCGAGATGCTCCAGTCGTTTAAGAAGCGAAACATCGACGCCGAGATCACCGGCATCCTCCTCTACAAAGACCAATCCTTCATGCAGATCCTCGAAGGCCCCCCCGAAGCCGTCCGGCAACGCTTCAGAGCGATCGAGAGAGACTCACGTCACAAAAACGTCATCAAAGTCGTGGAAGAACCCATCTCCGAGCGTTCCTTCGGCGAATGGTCCATGGGCTATCGCAACATAGGCCAGGCTCCGCCCGAAGACATCGAAGGCTTCAACGACCTGCTCTACAAGGGCCATTTCGACGCCGAACGCGTCAGAAAATCATCCCGCCAGATCTGTTCAATGATCAAGGCCTTCATCCACGTCAATCGATAACCGCCCCGCTTTCTGTCACGATCCCACCCACTTCCCGACGTTATCATGCCCCAATGATCGACGCCTTCCGCTCCTATCTTCCCCGCCACCAAGCCACCGCACCCGCGATCTCCGCATGGTCCGTCGGCCAACACATCCACCACTGCTACCTCGCAACCAACACCG
Organism: Phycisphaeraceae bacterium; assembly: GCA_028281485.1. Classification (GTDB taxonomy): domain Bacteria; phylum Planctomycetota; class Phycisphaerae; order Phycisphaerales; family Zrk34; genus JANQHD01. The sequence goes on along the minus strand of JANQJT010000039.1, from coordinate 1,563 downwards.
TCATCGCCGAGATGCAGGCACCCAAATCAGAGCCTTACCGCTACCAGTTCTCCATCCCCCGCCTCTTCTGCTTCACCCTCGGCACGATCCCCCGCGGCAAGGGCAAAGCACCCCAGGCCGTGATCCCCACCGACACCCCCACCCTCGAACAACTCACACGCGAACTCGACCAATCCGACGCACTGACCGCACGCTACGACGCGCTGCCGCGCGACGCCTACTGGCGACACCCCGTCTTCGGCAGGCTCAACAAGCCCCTCAACGACCGGCTCACCACCATCCACAACCACCACCACATCAAGATCATCAAAGACATCCTCGCCCGTGCCTGACCCGGCACAGCCCCGCTCAAATTAACCACAAAACAAAGGGAAATCCGCCCCCCACCGCCATACCATTCCGGTAGCTGACGGCGCCTTACCGCGTCAGCGTTAGTCCCTCTTCCCCTTGTACCGCCACGACGCTTAAAGGCTCGTGGCGGTAGTTCAACACACGACCCCGACCGCCCCGCTATCATGCCACCCATGCTCTGGCAGCAGGTCCCCTACGTCACCGCGGCGCTCTTCCTCGCCTTCACGCTCCAATCCACCGTCGGATTCGGTGGCGGCCTCGTCGCCATTCCCATCCTCCTGCTCGCAGGCTTCAGCCTCCCACAGGCCATCGCCATCTCCCTCGTCGCAGGCTTCGTCCACACCGCCTACAACTGCTACCGATACCGCGAACACATCCCCTGGCGATTCGTCTGGCCCATGTTCCTCTACCGCGCCCCCATGCTCCCCCTCGGCCTCTACCTCATGACACTCATCACCGAAGCAGGCCAATCCCTCGCCAAGCAGATCGTCGGCGCAGCCGTCGGCATCGCCGTCCTCATACAGCTCTTCGCTCGCGTCCAACCCCGCGACCACCTCCACCCCGCACTCCTCCCCCTCGCCGCCTCCACCTCCGGCCTCTCCGCCGCCACCATCGGCATGGGCGGCCCACCACTCGTCCTCTGGATCATGGCACACGACTGGCCCGCCAACCGCTCCCGAGCCTGCCTCTGGACCCTCTTCATCACGTGGATCCCCCTCCAGCTCGCCGCCATGATCGCCATGGAGACATTCATGCACACCACACCCGTCGCCGCGCTCTCCGCCTGGACCCTCGCCTTCATACCCGTCATCCTACTGGCCACCCTCTTCGGCAACGCCATCGGCAAGCGACTCAACCGAAATCGACTCCGCTTCTTCGCATACGCACTGCTCCTGGTCATTGCCGCCGTCGCCATCACCTCCCCCTTGCTCTAAACTATCCCCACGCCCAACACGAGGGGATTCCGATGACCACCTCCACCACCACACGACAGTTCACCACCAACGACACCGACTTCCTACTGGACGGCCAGCCCATCCAGATCATCTCCGGCTCCATGTCTTACTTCCGCACGCTCCCCGAGCAGTGGCCCGACCGCCTCGACAAGCTCGCCGCTCTCGGCGCCAACGTACTCGAGCTCTACATCCCCTGGAACCTCCACGAACCCACCAAGGGCAACTTCGACTTCTCGCACCGCCTCGACCTCCCCCG
>JANQJT010000184.1 GCA_028281485.1 Phycisphaeraceae bacterium | reverse complement strand
CCTCGGTCTGCGGTCCGGCTCGCGCCGTGCTCTATTCGGGCTACCACAACGGTCACACCCTCGTCGACCGAAACAGCAACCTCAACGGCGACGTCTTCCGCAGCGACGGTGAGAACGTCGGCGACTACCTCCAGAACGCCGGCTACACGACGGCGCTGTTCGGCAAGGGGGGCTTCGGCGGCACCGGCGGCAGCGGCGGCAACCTGCGCTCAAACCCGTCGGTCGACGGCCCCAACTCCATCCCCACCGCACAGGGCTTCGGTGACTTCTACGGCTACCTCGACCACGGCCGAGCCCATTCCTACCAGGTCGATTCGCTGTGGACCACGACCGAACCCTTCGACGACAACGGCAACGGCATCGATGAGGTCGGTGAGAAGTACCAGGCCACGGCAGACAACGGGCTGTGGCTGGAGAAGACCGGTAACAACGCCGCCGACAACTTCGCCGTGCACACCTCCGACCTCGTCGCCGACAAGACCGTCGAGTACATCGAGGCCAACGCCAACACCGGCACGCCTTTCTACATCGAACACGCCTCGACCATCCCGCACTTCGACATCGACTCGATCACCCAGCAACCCGGTTGGTTTGACGACTACGCGTCCGTCCCCGGCGCCAGCGGCTGGTCCAGCAAGCAGCAGAAGTACGCCGCCATGATCACCCGCCTCGACACGCAGGTCGGCCAGATCATCGACGCGCTGCGCGACCCCAACGGCGACGGCAACCAGAGCGACTCGGTGATGGCCAACACCATCATCATGTTCTCCAGCGACAACGGCGCCACCGCGGAAGACGGCTCGCCGATCTCGTTTTTCAACGCCTCCGGCGGCAAACGCGGCGGCAAACGCGACCTGTGGGACGGCGGCATCAACATCCCCCAGTTCGCCTACTGGGAGGGCGTCATCACGCCCGGCACCTCCACCGACCTGTACACCGACCTGTCGGACTTCATGCCCACCGCGCTGGAACTGGCAGGCGTTGAGGCGCGCGTCGGGCTCGACGGTGTCTCCCTCGTCCACGAGATGACCGGCTACGGCATCGACCGTCACAAGGACTACCTCGTCCAGGAACACCACGAAGGCGACGGCCCCGACGGCGACAACAAAAACGCCCGCTGGGCGATCATCAAGGACGACCACAAGCTCATCAAGTACTCCGACGGCACGCTCCGCCTCTACGACCTCATCGCCGATCCGGACGAAAACAACGGGCTGAACATCGCCTCCAACCAGGCGATGGTCGATGCGTTCACCGCGATCGCGCTGGCCGAAGGCGCCGAACAGGGCGACAGCTACACCATGCACTTCCAGGACTGGACGGGCGGCCCCAACGGTGATTTCGCCGACGCCGCCAACTGGACCGGCACGGACAACGCGGCGGCCACCCCGAACGCGACCTGGTCGGCGGTCGTGGCCAATTCACTGGCCTCTGACCGCGTGGCCGAGTCGGACGCCGACGCCAGTGTGCTGGGCCTGGACGTGATCGGCACGGGCAGCGGCAAGCAGACCCTGCGTGCCGGACGCCTCACCACGCTGACCGGCCGCAACGAGGTGCGCATCAGCAACAACGGTCGGGTCAACCTCGACCAGGCCACGCTGAGCACGGTCCGCTGGGTCGATGTGAAGTCCGGCGGCGAGCTGACCGGCCACGGCGACGTGAACGGCGACGTGTACAACTGGGGCACGATCGCCCCGGGTCTGCCCGGCGACCTGCCCGACGCGCCTCCCGCCGTCCCGCCGACGCTGCCCGATATCCCGCTGGGTGTCGACACCGGCGTGGTCAGCGCAATCGTGTTCGACTTCACCGGCATCCAGGACGACGCGCCGCTCACCCAAACCTCGACGCTGAACGGGAACCTCGAGATCGTCAGCGGCCTGGACTTCACGGGCGTGCCCAATCCGCGCAACGCAGCCAACGCCGGTAACGAGTTCAACATCAGCAACTGGGGAACCGGCGCGAACCTGTCCAACGCGATCGCCGGCGAACGCCACATCGGTTACATCGTCCAGTCGATCTTCGGCATCGAGATGCTCGTCGACACCGTCTCCTTCACCTTCTGGCGCAACGGCGTCAACGCCCCCAAGGACTACGCGATCCTCACCTCTCTCGACGGTTTCGTGGATGGAGCGCAGATCGGCTCCATGCTCAACGTGAACGACACCAGCACGCACACGCTGGTCGGCAACTACACCGGCGGGCAGTGGACCACCGACCCGGTCGAGGTCCGCTTCTACGGATGGGACGCCAACACCACCGACGGCAACACCCACGTCAACGCCGTGTCCATGACCGCCAGCTTCCGCACCGTCACGCCCCAGACCGCGATCGCTTTCGACTTCACCGGCGTGCAGGACAACTCGCCCCTGACCGCCACGTCGACGCTCGATTCGAGCCTGAGCCTCGTGCAGGGCTTCAGCTACGGCGCCGGCACCGGGCCGCGCGGCAGCGCGAACGACGGCAACGAGTTCAACGCCGTCGGCTTCACCTCGACCTCGCTGGCCGATGCGATCAACAACAGCGACTACCTGACCTACACGGTACAGGCCGTGGCCGGCCTGGAGATGAAGGTGTTCGATGTGAACTACAACCTTTACCGCAACGGCACCAACTCGGCCAACGACTACGCGATCCTGACCAGCATCGACGGCTTCGCCGCCGGCAGCGAGCTGGCCACGCTCAACCTCCCCGACAGCGATATCGATATCAACCACCTGTTCACCGGTTCGTTCGCCGGCGGCAGCGCCTGGACGAGCGACGCGGTGGAGGTGCGCCTGTACGGCTGGAACGCCGACTTCACCAACTCCAATACTCACATCAACCAGGTCGACATGACCGCGTTCTTCCGCACCGGCGGCAGCGCCTTCGAGAACGTCGCCCTCAACCCCACCGGCACGCTGAACCTGAGCGGCAATCTCTTCCACGTCGCCGGCGGCATGATCGAGATGGACCTCGGCGGCACCGACAACTCCGATCCCCTCGATCCCCAGTTCGACAACATCGCCGTCACCGGCGCCACCGACCTGGTCGGCGGACTCACCCTTGCGCTCGACGGCGGACACAGCCCCGCGCTCGGCGATGACTACGTCATCCTCACCAGCGACACCATCACCGGCCACTTCGACAACGCCGCCATCACCGCCGCCGCGCTTCCCGACGTCGCCGGCAAGGCCGTCTCCTTGGCCGTGCTCTATGAAGACAACGGCACCGACGGCAACGCCGACATCGACAACGTCCGCGTCATGGCAACCTACACCGGGGACGCCAACGGCGACGGCAACGTCAACCCCACCGACCTGGCGGCGTTGACGCTGAACTGGCTCAGTTCGGGCGCCACCTGGCAGGGAGGCGACTTCAACTACGACGGCAACGTCAACCCCACCGACCTGGCGGCGCTGACGCTCAACTGGCTCGAGTCGATCCCCACCGCCCCCGCCACCGTTCCCGAACCGACCAGCCTCCTGTTGCTCGGACTCGGCGGGGTGGCGCTGATGCGGCGTCGGCGTGGCTAAGATGATTTGTTTTCCCACAGACGCGAATTCTGAAAAAAGAGTGATTCAGAGGGAACGTGTCGACGTCTACATAGGTAACACGCTCTATCCGCAATGCGGCGTGATAGAGCAAGGTCACCAATGATCGGCCAAGGGTAGGGGCTGATGGCCGCTGCCCGGATTTACCAGGGAGGCTTCTGTGGGACGCGACCTAATTGCGTGGTGCTTCATCACGGCGTTGTTCGTTTGCTCGATGGGTACACCCGTGTGTGCAACTGAGGCGCCTCGCCCCAATATCGTGCACATCTTTGCAGATGATTTGGGCTACGGCAGCGTGGGCTTCAACGGCCAGACGCAGATCCTCACGCCCAACCTCGACGCGCTGGCCACCGGCGGCATGAACTTCACCAACGCTTACGCCGCGGCGATCTGCGGTCCGGCGCGCGCCATGCTCTACGCCGGCTTTCACAACGGCCACACCCTCGTCGATCGCAATCAGAACCTCAACGGATTCGGCGGCGCCTTCCGTGACGACGGCCAGACCGTGGGCGACTACCTCCAGGCGGCCGGCTACAACACCGCCCTGTTCGGCAAGGGCGGCTTCGGCGGCACCAACGGTAGCGGCAACCTGAAACCCAACCCCTGGATCGACGATCCGTTCTCGCTCCCCAACAGGCAGGGCTTCGAAACCTTCTACGGCTATATCGACCACGGCAGGGCCCACTCGTACAAGATCGATTCGCTGTGGACCACTGAGGAGCCCGCAGATGACGACTTTGACGGTGTCGACGAGGTCGGCGAGAAGTACTACGACTTCTCACTCGAGGGCCTGTGGCTGGAGAAGACCGGCAACCACTCCGGCAACAATGCCGTCAATTACTCAGCGGATCTGATCGCGGATCGCACCGTTGAGTACATCCGCTCTCGCGCCGGCGGCGATCAGCCGTTCTACGTTGAACACGCCTCTACCATCCCCCACTTCGACATCCACGCCATCCTCGACGAACCCGACTGGTTTGTTCCCTACCTCGATCACCCCAACACGGACAACTGGGGTTACAACGAGTGGGCCTACGCGGCGATGATCACGCGGATGGATCGGCACATCGGCCAGATCGTTGCGTCGCTGCGCGATCCCAACGACGACGGTGACGAGTCCGACTCGATCATGGACAACACCCTTATCATCTTCACCTCCGACAACGGCCCCACCACAGCGGACAACGCGCCCATGTGGTTCTTCGATGCAAACGGCGAGAAACGCGGCGGCAAGCGAGACCTCTGGGACGGCGGCATCAACGTCCCGATGATTGCCTACTGGGAAGGCGTGATCGAACCGGGCACGACGACCGACGTATACACGGACCTGCCCGACTTCATGCCCACGGCACTCGAGCTGGCCGGAACGCGTGGCCCGGTGGGCATGGACGGCGTATCGATCGCACCGCTGCTGTCCGGCCAAGGCATCCAGCGTCACAAGAACTGGATCATCCAGGAACACCACGAATGGAACGGGCCCGACGGCGACAGCCTGAATCCGCGCTGGGCGATCATCAAGGACGACTACAAACTGATCAAGTACTCGAACGGCACGCTCCGCCTCTACGACCTCATCGCCGATCCGGACGAAAACAACGAGCTGAACATCGCCTCGAACCAGTCGATGGTGGACGAGCTTACCAAAATCGCCCTGGCCGAGGGCGTGGAGCGGGAAGACAGCTATACCGTGGAGTTTCAGACCTGGGACGGCTCGCATGGCGCCCTCCTGCAGGATCCCACACACTGGTCGGGCACGGCGGGTGCGACCGATCCTGTTGAGAACTGGTCGGCCCTGATCAACAACACCACCGGCGAAGACCGCTCCGTCGAAACCCTCTACGTCAACGTGAATCTGCTCGGCGTAGAGGTGCGTGGAGATAACGGAAAGCAGACGCTGCGCGTCAATCGAGGCCGAGGTGTCACGGGCCGCAACGAGGTACGCATCAGTGAGGGTGGCCGCATCAATATGGACGCCGGCCACCTGATCAGCGTGCGATGGGTCGATATTCTGGATGGCGGCGAACTGACCGGACAGGGCAACGTTTTGGCCGATGTCTACAACGACGGCACGATCGCGCCGGGCCTGCCGGACGACCTGGGCCAACCCCGCAGAGAACCGCAACCCCTAGTCATCGCACCGGGTGCGACACCCCCATCCGACACGGATCAATTGATCGCCCCCGTTGTGACACTTGAGCAAGAGGCGGACCAATACTTGGCAACCACCAATCCGAGCTTCGCCGTACTGGACTCAACCGGCCGCCTCAACATTGACGGCAACCTTTTTAACACCGCAGACTCAAGGATCGTGATCGATTTGGGTGGAACGGACATCAGCGACGCGGTTAATCCCGAGCACGACCACGTCGTGGTCACCGGCGCCGCATCGCTGGCCGGCGGCCTGGAGATCGCTCTGATCGAAGGCTACACCCCAACTCTCGGCAGTTCATTCGAAGTTCTTGTTGCCAACACGATACACGGCGAGTTCGATCCCACCGAGGTCGATGTACCGGCGCTGGCAGACGCAGGCAATCACGCCGTCACGCTGGCACTGCTATACGAGGACTACGGCATCGACGATAATCCCGATCGTGATATCGTACGATTGCTGGTGACCTATCGCGGAGATTTCAACGGCGATCAGATGGTCAACGGCAGCGGCGACCTGACGATCCTCACACTCAACTGGCTCAGCCACAACGCGTCTTGGCAGGACGGCGACGCCAACGGTGATGGCTTGGTGAATCCGACCGACCTGGCGGCGCTGACACTCAACTGGTTGGCGGGCACTCCTACTGGTGGAGCCGACGGCATCCCCGAACCGACCAGCCTCGTGTTGCTCGGACTCGGCGGGTTGGTGATCGCACGCCGGCGTCGCAGCGTGTAAGACGTAACCCTCTCAAACAAACAAGGGCGGCCCAGACGGGTCGCCCTTTTTCATATAGCGATCGTTTCACGCATCCCGGCCGGCAAACCGCAGCAGCAGGGAGCCCCCTCGGCCCTCGAGCGCATCGGGCTCCAGCCAATCCCCCGTGCAATCGGTCATGCGGTAGCCACCTTCGTCTATCAAGCGTCCGGTGATGTGTTTGACCTGTTCCATCTTGCGACCCGCCGCGTGAAACTCGATCGCCATCGATCGCACGCGTGACGCCATCGGCAGCGCGTGCTCGAACACCGCGTACTCGTGGCCTTCGATGTCCATCTTCAACAGGTCTGCGCCCTCGTCAAACAGCTCGGCCGCGTCGCGCGCGGTCACGCTCACTACCTGCTTAGCGTGATCGCGCGGCCGATCTACCTGCGTCAGCCCCGCGTACACCGCGGCGGGGTCGACATCCGGCACGTCGAAGTCCAGCGTGGTGCTGGCGGTCGACAAGGCGATGGGTTCGACCTCGAGGGTGGCGCCCGGAAAGCGTTCGGCCGGAAGATTCTTGGAGAGCAGTTTGAAGGCAGAGGGGTTGGGCTCCCATGCCCGCAGGTGCGCGCCCGGCCAGCGCGTCAGGAAGTAAAGCGATGCCAGACCGATGTTCGCCCCGATGTCCACGATCCGCGGCGCATCACCCATCGGCACCAACGGCCGGTAGCACTCGTGCAGGAAGATCTCCCGATACAACCGCCACGGATTCTTGAACACGTGCAGCTTCGCACGCGGCCAGTGCAGCGTGATCGGCCCCTTCGGCTTGCGACCCCACGCCCGCCGCTGCGCGAGACACAGGTAGTCCAGCCAGACCCCCATGCGTGATAACGATTGTTCCATGCACCAACCCGTTTCGTAGAAAAGTCGATCCTACCACGGCTGTCCGCCCGCCGCTCGAATGCAACACCCAACCGACCCGTACCCAATGAAAAGCCCCCGTGGAAACCGATCCACGGGGGCGTTGTGATTCAGGTTTAGCCGTGGTGCATTACTTGGCGATCACCAGCGGGCTGAAGATCACGTACAGGACGAGGGTGAGTATCACACAGACGATGCCGGCCGTCATGGCGCCCTTGGAGCCCTTGAGGTCGAGATCGGTCTTGGCCTCGAACTTCATCGGCTCCTTCAGCGGACGGATCAGCGTCATGAGGGTCATGACAACCAGGCAGACGCCCAGGGAGATTGCCATCCAATTCAGGAAGTTGTTCAGGAAGTCGATACCCTCGAACAACTTGGTCTTCTCGGACGTGTACCAAAGACCGCCGTAACAGATCACGTTCGTGACCAAGCCCGCGACGCCACACATGCGAGGCGCACGCCGGACAATCAAGCCGAACGCAAAGATCGCCAGGATACCCGGCGAGAGCACGCCCTGCCCCTTCTGAATGATCGTAAAGATCGAGTTCGACAGGTTGGGATTGCTCAGCGCGGGCGAGAGGACCGCGGCCACAACGGCAAAGGTCACCACGGCAACCCGACCGATGAGCACGGTAGAGCCCTGGCTGGCATTGGGCGCGACAAACTTGCGATAGATATCCAGCGTGAAGATGGAGGATGCGGCGTTGAGCATTGCGGCCAACGAACTGATCACGGCGCCGAGCAGGGCCGCGAGCACAAAACCGATCAGGCCGGAGCCGGCGGGGAGCACCTCGCCGAGGAGCTGACCGAGAGCGGTGTCGTACTTGAAGGCGGTAAGGGCCTGCGTGTCGGTCGCGGCGCCGGCCTTCTTCGCCGCCGACTCGGTCGCCTTGTTGTAGGCGGCGACCTCAACGGCGAGATCGGCATTGACGTGCGACCAGGATCGGTCTTCCTTCGCGTCGAAGAGCTGATACGTCGCGACGGACCCCTTGAACGCTTCCAGGTCTTTCTGAATCACCGGAAGGACGTGCGGATTTTCGGCCTCTAGTTCCTTGATTGCTTCCTCGTTTTCATACACGGCCAGTACGTAACCCGGCCCAGAGAACGCCTCAATCGCCGCGTCATCGGGTGCCTGCTGGACCGTAACGAATTGCGTCTTGGGATTCGCCTCGGCGTACATGGCCATGGCCTTTGCGACGTCGTTGCGTGCTTCCAGACGCATATCACCGGCGAAGAGGTTGAAGGCGATGATGCCGGGGATCACCACGATGAACGGGATGAGGAGCTTGAGGAAGGCGGAGAAGACGATGCCCTTCTGGCCTTCGGCGAGTGAGGAGGAGCCGAGCGTACGCTGCGTGATGTACTGGTTCAGGCCCCAGTAGTAGAAGTTGGGGATCCACAGCCCCAGGCAGAGCGCGGTCCATGGCAGGACCTTGTCGTCACCGGGGAGGAACATGTTCAGGCGGTTGCTGTTGAGATCGGTGAAGCGCTCCATGGCACTCTTGGCGGGATCGAGCGCGACGGTCCCCACTTCACCCGTGGAGATGTCTGTGATCGTCGTCACCGTCTCAGCGGCGCCGAGCATCTTGAAGGCGAAATACATGATGACACCGCCGCCGATGATCAGTGCGGTGCCCTGGACGAGGTCCGCCCAGACCGAGGCCTTCAAGCCGCCGGTCACGACGTAGATCATCGCGATCAGGGCGATCACCAGCGATGGTTCGATGAGTCCGATCGAGATGCCGGCCTTGCCCAGCAGCGTCTGCATCGTCACGGCGCCGGAGTAGGTGACCGCGCCGAGCAGGAGCATGTAGATCAGGACCGTAAAAATCGCCATGATGGCACGGGCGCCGGCGTTGTATCGTACCTCGAGGAACTCGGGCATCGTGTAGATGCCGGCCCTGAGGAAGTACGGCAGGAAGGCGAATGCCACGACGACGAGCGTGATGGCCGCCATCCATTCGTAACTGGCGATAGCCAGACCGACGTGGCTGGCCGATGCGCCGCTCATCCCCACGAACTGCTCGGTGGAGATGTTGGCCGCGATCAGCGAGAAGCCGATGAGCCACCACTTCAGGCCACGCCCCGCGAGGAAGAAGTCCTGTGCGTCCTTGTGCTTACCCTTGGTGCGTCCCGCGAGCAACGCGACCGCCATCACCATGGCGATAAACGCAATAAACACAACAATGTCAATCGTTGCCAACTTATCCATGTGTGCTCCTTTCCGAGACGCCGATATGGCCTCCGACGTCCGGTCCTAATTTGACTCGACGGGTCCCCCATGCCCCAAGAGACCTGTAGCCCTGTTTCTAGATCAAGGCGAAATTATAGCGAAATTTCACAAAACGCTAACCCTCTGGGGCTCAAAATCAGACCTTTTTCCTTGGTTTCTCCGACGTCAATCGGGTGCATCCGGCCGGGTTTGAGCTATCATCTCCCGGTTCAGTCCGTTCTTGACTACCACAATTCGGAGCAGATGTGATGGAAGGTGTACGTATCGCGATGTGGTCCGGGCCGCGCAACATCTCGACCGCGATGATGCGGTCGTTCGGGAGCCGATTGGATTGTTTCGTCACCGATGAGCCGCTCTACGCCAATTATCTCCAGCAAACCGGCGTCGATCACCCCGGTCGCGACCAGATCATCGAACACCACGAGACCGATCCGGCCAAGGTGATCGACTGGCTGACCGGGCCGATCCCCGGCGGCAACCGCATCTGGTACCAGAAACACATGACCCACCACATCCTGCCGCAGCTGGACACCGGCTGGTTCAAGCAGGTCCGCCACGCCTTCCTCATCCGTCAGCCCGAAGCGATGCTCACCTCGCTGACCAAGGTGCTGGGTGAAGTCACGCTCGAAGAGACCGGCCTGCCGCTTCAGGCGGACCTGTACTACCGTGTGATCGAACTAACCGGCAGCGTCCCGCCCGTCGTGGACTCCAAGGACGTACGCACCGATCCCGAGGGCGTGCTGACGCAGTTGTGTGAACGGTTGGACATCCCGTGGGACCCGGCGATGTTGAGCTGGAATCCCGGCCCGCGCGACACCGACGGCGTCTGGGCGCCGCACTGGTACGCCAACGTGGAGAAATCGACCGGCTTCGCCCCCTTCAAGCCCAAGGATGAGCGCGTGCCGGAATCGATGAAACCCCTGCTGGGAAAGGCCCAGGCGCTGTACGATCGCCTGGCCGAACACCGCATCACCACCCCCGTCACCGCGAGCTCCACCTGACATGCTGCAGACGTTCAACGAGAAAAACCGTGACCTGATCGTTTACATCAACGGCCAACTCGTCCATCGCGACGAGGCCGGCGTCTCGCCCTTCGACTCGGCGGTGCAGAACGGCGACGCGGTGTGGGAGGGGCTGCGTCTCTACGAGGGCCGCATCTTCAAGCTACAGGAACACCTCGACCGCCTGCGCAAGAGCGCCGACCTGTTGCAGTACCGGGGCTACCCCGATGACGATCACATCGTCGCCGAGCTGAAGCGCACCCTCGAAGCCAACAAGATGTACGACGGCGTGCACGCACGGCTGACCGTGTCGCGCGGCCTGAAGTACACGTCCGGCCTCGACCCGCGCATCAACCAGAAGGGTTGTTCGCTGTTCATCCTCGCCGAGCACAAGCCGCCGGTGTACGACAAGTCCGGCATCACCCTGAAGACCGCCCACCACCGCCGGCCCCCCGCCAACGTGC